>JBDUBY010000372.1:0-5945 GCA_040003735.1 Parafilimonas sp. | reverse complement strand
TTTCGCGGTAAACACAATGCATTTGAATGGGCTGAAAAAGCTGCTGCCAATGCAAAAGCAAACGGGCTTATTGTTTGCTTATCACTTTGCGCAACAAAAGATTTTATTACACAAAATAATCTTGTACAATATGCTGAACTGGCAAAAAACTGGGGCATATCATTTATACAAATATTAGAGCCGAAAGCAGTGGGTCACTATGCGGGCAAAGATGTTTTTGTTGGTGATAATCAAATACAATTACTGGAGAACTTTTTTATAACATATAACTATAACAAGAACTATACATCATATCCATTGATAGTATATCATAGCTTTTACAGCAGGCGCGTTGCTTGTGGTGGCGGCGGCAAACATTATGTGTATGTTGATACGGATGGCGATGTACATAACTGCCCTTTTTGCCAGCATAAAATGTTTTCTGCATTGCATGATGATGTAAAAGAAAACCTGCGCTTAATAACGTTGAACAGTTGCAGTGTTTTTAAACCTTCAACCAAAAGTGAATTGCTATGAAACCCATAAACTATTTGATATTACTTGCTTTACCGGCAACGGTTATTGCAGGTTATTATCTTGGCGGATGGTTTAATTTTTTAGTACCCGTGTGTTGTTTTTTTGCTTATCCCGTTGCTAACCTATTTTTATCTTCTTCAGAAAAACATGCACATAATGCACAAAGCTTTTCATCATCAGCTTATAAAGCTGTTGCATTAATTTTTGTACCTGTATTATCTGTATTAACGGCCTGGTGTGTTTATATAGTTTATACATCCGGGCTGAATATAGTTGAGTTTACGGGTCTTGTTGTATCACTCGGTGTAGTAAACAGTGTTATAGGTTTTACACTGGCGCATGAATTCATACATCACTTTAATAAGGCGGAAAAAGCTGCAGGTTATTTTTTGCTTTTACAAAATAATTATATGCATTACGGAATAGAACACGTGTACGGTCATCATGTATATGCGTGTACACCTGTTGATCCGCATACAGCGCATGCAGGTGAATCAATTTATGCGTTTTTACCAAGAGCAATATTTAAAACTTACACTAACGCTGTTGTAATAGAAAGAAAAAGATTACTGCGTTCAAATACTAAAAAACAGTTCTTACATAATCGCATTGTATGGTTTGCTGTTATGCAGGTTGCTTTAATGCTGGCAATACTTTTTTTGCTGAATATTTACGCTTTGTTATTTTTTGTTTTACAAAATATGGTTGCTATTATTTTATTACACATCATTAATTATTTACAGCATTACGGGTTAATGCGGGAAATAAATACCGCAGGTAAATATGAAAAGATAAATATGCATCATGCATGGAATACAGGCAAAAAAAATACTTCTCTTAATCTTTTTCAATTGGAAAATCATGCAGACCATCATGTGCATCCGCATAAAAACTTTAATGAATTAAAGCATACAGAAAACTCACCGCAACACCCGGCAGGTTATTCATTTATGGTGCTGCTAGCACTGGTGCCCCCATTATGGTTTAAAATAATGAACAAGAGAATCTCTACTTATACCTCAAACACACCAACATGAAAAATTTCCATTCCAAAATTGCTGCAATCGCACCTTTTGTTTTCTTTCCAATATTATTAATAGTAAGAAAAAAACGAAGAATCGTTTATGTACTTGCGTTGTTTGCAGTTATTACTTTAAGCAGTTGTTTTTTGAATTTCTATCGCACCAATACAAAAACTTCAATAGATGCTGCAAATGCATCAAGGTTAAGTTCAGAGAACAAATATTTTATTATTCATTTTTCTAACAGCATTAAAGGACTTGAAAACTCTTATGTAAAGGATGATAGTTTATATGGAACAATGGTTCCGTTGCCACCGGAGCATGCTCAATATTTACATCCTAATACTTCTTCAAGGGCTTTAGTGGTAAAAGCAAAAGATAAAAAAAATGCCCTGGTTGAAGTTCATTTATATACCAACTCAGAATTAAAAGAAACTGATTCTTTGTTTGCTGCAAGTGTTTTATCGTTTAACCGTGCAGATGTTTATGAGTTAAGAGAAGGTGCAACAAAAACAAATCATATTTTAAGTGTTGTAGGAATAGTGGCTGGCGCTGTTCTCATTATTGGCGCTATAGTTGCCGCAGCTTCCTGCAATTGCCCGCAGGTTTACGTTGACAATAATGGCACGTATAATTTTAGCAGTGGCTTATACAGCGGCGCTGTGTATTCAACATTAGAGCGAACAGATTATCTACCATTGAATACGGTGCCGTACAATGCAAAAGATATCTCATTCAAAATAGCTAATGCAAAAAATGAAGAACAGTTTATAAATAAAGTTGAACTGCTGCAGGTGAATCATGCAAGTGATGTAAATGTGCTGGCAGACAGACATGGTGCTATTTATTCTTACGAAAAAACAATGGCTACTTTATCTGCTACAACCAACGATAAGAATGATATAAAAAATGTTTTATCTCAAACTGATGAGCAATATTATTCTTTTGATAATGCTGCAAACAAAGATGGCTTCAGCGATGTAACATTAACATTTGATAAACCAAAAGATGCAGACAATGCAAAGCTCATTATTCATGCACGCAATACTTACTGGGGCGGATTAATACACAAAGAATTTATTAATTTATTTGGTGATGAATTTGAAAAATGGCGCACAAAACAGGAAGCGGCTAATGCTAAAGATTTGGAGAAATGGCAAACAGACCAGGCGCTTCCGTTGATGGTTTATATTAAAATAAATAATGAATGGAAGTTTGTTGATTACTACCAGTTGATTGGCAATACAGCAAGCCGGGATATGGTAATGCATATTGATACAAAGAATATTCCTGGTGATAAAATAGAATTAAAACTTGAAACAGCGTATCGCTTTTGGGACCTTGATTTTGCGGGCATTGATTACAGCAATAATGAAAATTTTACAGCAACAGTTGTTGAACCAACAGAGGTAATAAAATCAGATAGTACAAATGAAACTGCAACATTACAAAACAGCGATAAGGAATATGTGCATCTTGTAAATGATGAATTCATTTCTTTTAAATATTCAATTCCGCAATCAGCAGATAATAATACGAAAGCTTCTTATTTTTTAGTAAGTGGTGGTTATTATCACAGTCTTGAACACATAACCGGCAAAGCAGATTACAATGCATTGATAAGGTTTAAAAAGCAAGGCGCATTTGATAAATTTTCAAGAGAAAAATATAAAGAAGTGCAGGATGTAGCGGCGGTAATGAATAGCCTGAACAAAAAGTAAACTAACGCGATAAAAACTTTACTAATAAAAAATAACTTATGAAAAGTTTACATTCAAAACTATCGGCGATTGCACCTTTTGTTTTTTTACCTATACTGATATTATTGCGTAAAAGAAAAAGAACTGCTTATGTTTTTCTGTGTTTCATATTTATTACCCTAAGCAGTTGTTATTTGAATTTCTATCGTACCAACTCAAAGTCAACTGTTAATACTTCAACGCTTACAGGGTTAAAATCACAAAATAAATATTTTATTATTCATTTCACAGACTCTATCCGTGGTCTTGAAAAAGTCTATTTAAGTGGCGACACTTTGCATGGCGTACTGGTTAACTTGCCTGCATCACATTCAAAATACCTGCATCCAAAATCATTAGAAAAATCTGTATTTAAAAACAAAGACAAATACGAAGTAATAACAGAGGTTCATCTGTATGAAAATTCAAGTTTTAATAATGCAGATTCTGCATTTGCCGCAAGTATATCTTCTTTTAACCGCACCGATGTATACGAGTTTAATGAAAAGGCTACAAAAACAAATCATATTTTAAGTACGGTTGGTATTGTAGTATCGGCTGTTGCTATCATAAGCATTATTGCAGTTGCTGCCACTGCCTCAGCCGTATCTTCCGCTTCAAGCGGTTGCAATTGTCCGCAGGTTTATATGGACAACAATGGTATATATAGTTTTACCAGTGGTTTATACAGCGGCGCAGTGTATTCAACACTTGAACGCACAGATTATTTGCCTTTGACAACTGTGCCTTACAATGCAAAAGATATTTCTTTTAAAATTGCCAATGCAAAAAATGAAGAACAGTTTATAAATAAAGTAGAACTGCTGCAGGTGAAACATTCAAACAATGTAAATGTATTGGCAGACAGGCATGGCAATATCTATTCTTATCAAAATATTGTTGCTCCAACATCAGCTTTTGCAGATGAAAAAAATGATATTAACCATGTTTTGAAACAAACAGATGAAGTGTATTATTCTTTTGACAACAATGCAAATAAAAATGGTTTCAGCGATGTAAGATTAATCTTTGATAAGCCTGTAAATTCAGAGAATGCAAAACTTATTATTCATGCACGCAACACATATTGGGGCGGGTTAATACACAAAGAATTTATTAATTTATTTGGTGATGAATTTGAAAAATGGCGCACAAAACAGGAAGCGGCTAATGCTAAAGATTTGGAGAAATGGCAAACAGACCAGGCATTGCCGTTGATGGTGTATATCAAAAAAAATAATGAGTGGAAGTTGGTTGATTACTACCAATTAATTGGCAACACGGCAAGCCGCGATATGATTATGAATATTGACACAAAAGATATTCCCGGCGATAAAATAGAATTAAAGCTTGAAACAGTTTATCGTTTTTGGGACCTGGATTTTGCAGGAATTGATTACAGCAATGATCAAAATTTCACAACAGAAATAATAGAACCAACATTAGCAATTAAATCAGATAGTACGGATGCAGGAAAAATTTTAAAAAGCAATGATGCAGAATATGTGCATTTAATAAACGAAGAAAGCATTGCATTCAAATATTTAATTCCGCAAACAAACAGCAACACCCAATCATCTTATTTTTTGGTAAGCGGAGGATATTATCACAACCTTGAACACATAACCGGCAAAACAAATTTTACTGAGTTGTATAAGTTTAAACAAGGTGGCGCATTTGATAAATTTTCAAGAGATAAATACAAAGAAGCGAAGGATGTTGCAGCAATAATGAATAATAAAATAGATAAAAAATAATTACACAGGTGTCTAATAGAAATTATAAACGCATAATTAATATTCCTGTTATAGAATTTACAAGACGTGTTTTTATAAACAAAAATATTTCTGCCAGAGCTATTGTTTTATTGCCTTTATATTATGTAAAACTTATTGCAGTAATACCTGCCGCTTTGTTGCAATATATTTTTTATGCAAAGCGCATCAACAAAACTATTATTACAAAACCGCCCATATTTATAATCGGGCATTATAGAAGTGGCACTACTTACCTGCATAAATTATTATGTGCTGATAAAAGATTTGGCTTTGTTAGCTATTACGACATGATCTGCCCAAATTCAAGCTTGCTGTTTGGCAATTGGTTGAAAAAAACTTTGCAGGTTTGTATTAATAAACTAAAAATAAAAACTTCATTTTTTAATAATACAATTCCTTCGCTTGATGAACCTGCAGAAGAAGAACGTTTGCTTATTAACAAAGGTTCAGCGTATGCTGATTATTGGAAATTTGTATTTCCGTTGCAACAAAATATTTGGCAAACTGATCCGTTGAATAATAAAGCATATTATCATAACTGGAAGAAAGAATATGTATGGTTACTAAAATTAATTACTTATAAAAACAGAAACAAACAACTTGTTTTAAAAAGCCCCTGCAACACTGAACGTATAAAGTATTTACTCGAAATTTTTCCAGACGCGAAGTTTATTTACATCAGCCGCAATCCATATAAGGTATTTTATTCTACCAAAAATCTTTGGAATAAAGCAATACAAAAATTTTGCCTGCAAAGCATTTCATCAACACAAACAGCAGGAATAATTTTTACGCATTTTAGTTATATGGCAGATCAATATAAAAAATATAAACATTTAATACCTGCAGGCAATTTAGTTGAATTGCAATATGAAGAATTGGAATTAAAA
>JBDUBY010000346.1:0-20082 GCA_040003735.1 Parafilimonas sp. | reverse complement strand
TTGATTCACTAATAAATAATGGCAAGTACATTTTGCGAGGCAATGCAACTATTGGATAAAGAAAATTTCATGCGTGTTTATCACGATGATGTTTATGGTTATCCTGTTACAGACGATAATGAATTGTTTGAAAGATTGATACTGGAAATAAACCAGGCAGGATTGAGTTGGTCAACTATTTTAAAAAAACAACAAAATTTTCGTAAAGCATTTCACCTGTTCAACATTAAAAAAGTTGCTGCATACAAAGAAGCAGACAGAGAGAGATTATTAAATGATCCCGGAATTATACGCAACCGTTTAAAAGTTGATGCAGCTATTTATAATGCAAAAGTTATTCTTCAATTACAAAAAGAATTTGGCTCTTTTAAAAATTGGTTAGATGAAAATCATCCAAAAACAAAAGACGAATGGATGCAATTGTTTAAAAAAACTTTCAAGTTTACTGGCGGCGAAATTGTAAATGAATTTTTAGTAAGCACAGGTTATTTACGCGGCGCGCATGATGAAGATTGTCCTATTTATAAACAAACATTGAAATCAAAACCAGCGTGGACAAAAAGGCAAATAACTCAGTAAAAACAAAATGGTGTTTTTCATTCCGGTTTAATAGATGTAATATGAATAATTTCAAACTATTTTCATTATAAATTGAAATGGTAATAACAAATTGGCCGGATATTGATTTTAATAACTGGAAAGATACTTTATCAACCGTACAATTATGGACGCAGATTGTTGGTAAAATCAGGTTGAAAGCAATGCCATGGCTAAATCATTCGTGGCATGTAACATTATATGTAACGGCGCAAGGTTTATCCACAGGCAGCATGCCTTTTGAGGATGGCATTTTTGAAATTGGCTTTAATTTTCAACAACATATTCTGCTTATTACAACAAGCAACGGCAACGAAGAAGAAATGGAATTGTACCCGCGCAGTGTTGCTGATTTTTATAAAGAACTTTTTAATAAACTAAAAAAAGCAGGCATTGACATAAATATTTATCCTGTTCCAAACGAAATTGAAAATGCTATTCCTTTTGAAAAAGATGAAATGCATAAAACATATAATAAAGAACAGGTTCAAAATTATTGGAAAGCGCTTGTGCAGGTGCATAATGTGTTTATTAAATTTAGAGCAGGATTTAGTGGCAAGTGCAGTCCGGTTCATTTTTTCTGGGGCGCTTTTGATCTTGCTGTTACACGTTTTTCAGGCAGGCAGGCGCCAGAGTATTCAGGTGCAGTTCCAAACATTCCGTTACGTGTAATGCAGGAGGCCTATTCGCACGAAGTAAGCAGTTGTGGTTTTTGGCCGGGCAGCGAGGCTTTTCCTAATGCTGCCTTTTACGCGTATTGTTATCCAACACCAAAAGATTTTAGTGAGCAACCTGTTGAACCGGAAGAAGCATTTTATAGCAACGAAATGGGCGAGTTTTTTTTATTGTATGATGTGGTTAGAAAATCAGCAAATCCCGAAGAAACATTAATGCGTTTTCTTAACACTACTTACGAAGCAGCCGCAAATACAGGTAATTGGAATAGAACAATGCTTGAATGCGATCTTTCATCTTTTAAGCAATAATTTAAATATTAAAATGGAACAACCAATTTGTGATGATATTAAAGCAATAAAGCATTTAAAAACAGCAACAGAATTTGTTTGTGAAGAATGTATAAAAACAGGAAGCGATTGGTTGCATTTAAGAACTTGCCAAACTTGCGGCGCAACTTTATGCTGCGATAATTCGCCTAACAAACACATGACAAAGCATTATCACAAAACGGCACATCCTGTAATTATTTCTGCTGAACCCGGAGAAAGATGGATGTGGTGTTATAAACATGAAGTTGCTGCTGAATATTAAATTCATGAACATTTATTTATATCAAAATTTAAAATAAACGAACAATCTTCCAAAGTTTTTACTGTCGTTTTCTATGCGATGATATAACGGCTTAATATGTGGTTGCTGTAAAAAGCGTTCTACTTTTTTACGCAATTGCCCGCTTCCTTTTCCAGGTATAATTTCTACTTCACGAATCTTCTTTTCAACCGCATCATTAAAAGCTTGTTGTAATGCTTTATCAATTGCAGCGCTGTTGTTATAAATATCATGCAAATCAACTTTTATGCGTGCCATTATTCAATCTGATTTTTATCAACTAAAGAATTATATTCAGAATGTTTTTTAAGATAGGAAGCTGCGAAAGAACAATATATTATCACTTTTTTATTATGCTCTTTAGCCCATTCAAATGCAAACTTTGCTAAGGCAGAAGCAATGCCTTTATTTTCAAGTTCCGCAGGAACTTGTGTATGCATAAATGCAATATCGTCTTTATAAAACCGATAAACCAAAACAGCCAAATGATCATTTATGCTTACTTCAAATTGTTGTTGCTGGGTATTATTTGTAACCGAACTATCATTCATCTGTTTAATTTTTTTTATTTAGATGTTTCCACAAAATACTATAACACGATAAATAAATACTTCACAAATAATATAAGCAATCAGTTTAGGTAAAGTCTTCCTGTTTCTACAGGAAGACTTCCAAAACTTTAATCAGCATTCTTACTTAGTTACTATTCTAGTTTTATGATAATGTTCATACTCTCAAAGCTGAGTATATCAAAAATTATTTTCCGTAGAACAAATATTCTTAGAAAATATTTCTACATTGTTAAAAAATACTGTTTATGGAAGATAACCTTTTACCAAACACGTTCGCTTTACAAATTGACAACAGCAATATTCCCTATTTAAATGAAGCAGCAAAATGGGGTAAGTTTCTAGCAATTATTGGATTTATTTTTTGCGCTTTGCTTATTCTTTGCGGATTATTTGCAGGAACTTTTTTAGCAGCTTCGTTTACACAAGTTGATAGTGAGTTAGCGTCGCTCGGATCACTCGGAACAGGTATTTTTACTGGCTGGTTAATATTATTTGCGCTGCTATACTTTTTTCCAAGTTTTTATCTTTTCAATTTTGCTTTAAAAATGCAGGCCGCTATAAGAAACAACGACCAAATAAACTTGAATGCTTCATTTAAAAATTTAAAATCATGTTTTAAATTTTGGGGTGTGCTTTTTATTATTATTTTATGTTTTTATGCAGTTGTATTAATTCTCGCGCTTGTTGGTGGAGCTTTTGTGCATTAAAATAAAAAGCCTTCTTTTCAGAAGGCATTTTAAATATCATTACAAAAAAGATTTTTAAAACCGGAAGGTAAGCCCACCGTTTACAATATATTTTCCATAACCTGCTTCAATATAAAAGCCTGCGTTTGGCGATAAATTAAATCTTGTGCCAATTGAAACCTGGTAAGCAAGGCTTGTAGGATTATCAGAAATTGCAGCTTTACTGCCGTCTGGATTTACATAATCCTGTTTCCAGTTATTTATTCCAATTGCTGTTCTTATATATGGACTTACTGTTTGATAACTTGGAAAATAGCTCATCATATTAAACATAATGCTCCAGTTTTCAAGCTTACCGGTAAAATCTGGAACGCCATTGTTTGAATTATAATTAATGTAGGGCACGCTCACTTTTCCATAAGTACCCATAACGCCAATACTGTTATAGCGGCTAAACTGGTAATCTAAAGCTGCGGTTACCGGGCCGGTTTGTGTTGCAGTTCCTTTATAAACACCTGAAAATTCTGCTAAATAATCTTTATCCAGGTTGGGAAAACCATAACCAATACTAAGATTTACAGTTGGGGTAAACGCTGGCGGCTTTTGACGTCGCGGATATCGTTGCATCTGGCGTGGCGGCGGTCTTCTGTAACCTCTTTGCATATATACTCCTCCACCATAAAATTGGGATTGTGCAACGCCGCTTATTATAATTAGCAGGATTGAGAGTAAGGTAATTTGTTTTTTCATCATGTATTTTTATTTTAATTTTAGATGGAAATAATGCGTAAGTTTTTTATCGCGTCATTATTTATTTTGAGACAATCAACTTATTTCAAAGTTTAAATGCCATCAATCAACATAATTTCTAACCGCAGGTTTCTTTATTATCTTTTGATTTTTTTAACTTTCGGGAAGATGGCATTCGCAAAAAATTACAAATATTTCACTTGAAACCTTTACCTTTGCCATCCTTTTATTTGGGCTGCCGGCTATAATAAGTAATAATGACTAAAATTGTTTGTTTTAAAATTATGCCTCTGGAACCCGTAAGTTCTGCCCAATCACATTTTTCCGGAAAACTATCAATCAGATATGTCATCAACTAAATTGCAAAACAGGGTCAGCTTTGGAAAAACAAAAAACCTTGCTGAATCCCCAGATTTATTGGATATTCAATTAGAGTCGTTCAGAGATTTTTTCCAGTTAGAAACTACGCCGGATAAGCGTAATAATGAAGGTTTGTTTAAAGTGTTTAAGGAAAATTTTCCTATCACTGACACACGTAACATCTTCGTGTTGGAATTTCTCGATTATTTTATTGATCCGCCACGCTATACTATCGAAGAATGTATGGAACGCGGGTTAACATATGCTGTTCCGCTTAAAGCAAAACTGCGTTTAAGCTGTAACGATGAAGAGCACGTAGATTTCCAAACCATCGTTCAGGATGTGTTTTTAGGAAACATTCCTTATATGACACCTCGCGGCACATTTGTAATAAATGGCGCTGAACGTGTTGTTGTTTCCCAATTACATCGTTCTCCCGGTGTATTCTTCGGTCAGTCAATTCATCCAAACGGAACAAAAATTTATTCTGCAAGAGTAATTCCTTTTAAAGGCGCATGGATGGAATTTGCTACAGACATTAATAATGTTATGTATGCATACATCGATCGTAAAAAGAAATTCCCTGTAACCACTTTGCTTCGTTCAATCGGTTATGAAACTGATAAAGACATTCTTGAATTATTCGGAATGGCTGATGAAGTTAAAGCTGATAAAAAAACATTAAAAGCTTTCGTTGGTAAAAAATTAGCAGCGCGTGTTTTAAGAACATGGGTTGAAGATTTTGTGGATGAAGATACCGGTGAAGTTGTATCTATTGAGCGTAATGAAATTGTGATGGAACGTGATACTGTTCTTGATGAAGACGCGATAGAAGCAATTGGAGACCTGGATGTTAAAAGTGTTTTTATCCAGAAAGAAGATGTTGGCGGTGATTATGCGATCATCTACAATACCTTAAATAAAGATACTTCAAACAGTGAGTTAGAAGCTGTTCAGCATATTTATCGTCAATTGCGCGGTGCTGATGCTCCTGATAATGAAACTGCACGTGGTATTATTGATAAATTATTCTTCAGCGATAAACGTTACGATCTTGGTGAAGTTGGTCGGTACAAGATCAACCGCAAACTTGATGTAACGCAAAAGCTGGAAACAAAAGTTTTAACGAGAGAAGATATTATTGAGATCATTAAATATCTCGTTCGCCTAACAAATGCGAAAGCAGAAATTGATGATATTGATCATTTAAGCAATCGCCGTGTACGTACTGTTGGTGAACAATTGTATGCACAATTCGGTGTTGGTCTTGCACGTATGGCAAGAACGATTCGCGAAAGAATGAACGTAAGAGATAATGAAGTATTTACGCCTGTTGATTTGATCAACGCAAGAACACTTTCTTCTGTTATCAATTCATTCTTTGGAACGTCTCAATTATCTCAATTTCTCGATCAGACAAATCCGCTTTCAGAAATCACGCATAAACGCCGTATTTCAGCCCTCGGGCCCGGCGGTTTAAGCCGTGAACGTGCTGGTTTTGAAGTTCGTGATGTGCATTATTCTCACTACGGAAGATTATGTACGATAGAAACACCTGAAGGACCAAACATTGGTTTGATCTCAACGCTTTGCGTACATGCACGAATAAACGAAATGGGTTTTATCGAAACACCTTATCATAAAGTACATGAAGGAAAAGTAGATATTAAAAAACTTACTTTCTTAAGTGCTGAAGAAGAAGATACAGCTAAGATTGCGCAAAACAATGTGCCGCTTGATGACAAAGGAAATTTTGTTGATGACAGAATTGCCAGCCGTCAAACAGGTGACTTCCCGATACTTGAAAAAAATGAAGTTGAATATATGGACGTTGCTCCAAACCAGATTGTTGGTTTGAGCGCTTCATTAATTCCTTTCCTTGAACATGATGATGCCAACCGCGCATTGATGGGATCAAACATGCAACGCCAGGCTGTTCCGCTTATCAATCCTGAAGCACCAGTTGTTGGTACAGGTTTAGAAAGCAAAGCAGCGCGTGATGCACGTATTCAAATTCATGCTGATGGTGATGGTGTTGTTGAGTATGTTGATGCAAAAGAAATCCATGTTCGTTATAAAAGAAATGATACTGACAGGCTCGTAAGTTTTGAAGAAGACCTGATCAAATATAGGCTTACTAAATTCATCAAAACAAATCAGTCAACATCTATTATTTTAAGACCTGCAGTTAAAAAAGGCCAAATTGTAAAAGACGGTGATTTCTTAACTGAAGGCTATGGTACAAAAGATGGTGAATTAGCACTCGGCCGTAATCTCCAGGTGGTGTTTATGCCATGGAAAGGTTACAACTTTGAAGATGCTATTGTAATTAATGAAAGAGTTGTTCGTGATGATATTTTCACTTCAATTCATATTGATGAATTTGAATTAGAAGTTCGCGATACAAAATTGGGTGAAGAAGAATTAACGCCGGATATACCAAATGTTTCTGAAGAAGCTACAAAAGATCTGGATGAAAATGGTATCATCCGCATTGGCGCTCATGTACGTGAAGGTGATATTCTTATTGGAAAGATTACACCAAAAGGCGAAAGCGATCCTACACCTGAAGAAAAATTGTTACGTGCAATTTTTGGTGATAAAGCCGGTGATGCAAAAGATGCATCTTTAAAAGCGCCAAACGGAACTGAAGGTGTTGTAATTGACAAGAAACTTTTCCAACGTGCTAAAAAAGATAAGAATGGCAAAGTGCGTGAAAAAGCATTGCTTGAAAAAGTAGAAAAAGTTCATGAGCAAAACGTAGAAGACATAAAAGAAGTTTTGCTTGAAAAATTACAAACACTTTTAAAAGATAAAAATTCTGCTGGTGTAAGTAATAATTTTGGTGAAATGCTTATCGGCAAATCTTCCAAATTCAATGCAAAAAATCTTGGTTCTATCGATTACCAGAATGTAAATCCTTTGGGTTGGACTGGCGATGCAGATATTGATAATCTTATCAATATTCTACTGCACAACTTCAACATAAAATTCAACGAAGAACTTGGCCGCTACAAACGCGAAAAATTCAACATTTCAATTGGTGATGAATTGCCTGCAGGTGTATTAAAACTTGCAAAAGTTTATCTCGCCGTAAAACGTAAGTTGAAAGTGGGTGATAAAATGGCCGGCCGTCATGGTAATAAAGGTATTGTTGCAAAAATCGTTCGCGATGAAGACATGCCTTTTATGGAAGATGGAACACCTGTTGATATTGTATTAAATCCACTAGGTGTACCAAGCCGTATGAACCTTGGACAGATATATGAAACTGTTTTAGGATGGGTTGGTAAAAAGATGGGTGTAAAATTCGCTACGCCAATTTTTGATGGTGCAACAACAGATGAAATTGCTGAACATTGCGAAAAAGCAGGTTTACCACCAATGGGCCATACTTATTTGTATGATGGCGAAACCGGCGAACGTTTTCATCAGAAAGCTACGGTTGGTGTAATTTATATGCTTAAACTGCATCACATGGTTGATGATAAAATGCATGCACGTTCTATCGGACCATACAGCTTAATTACGCAACAACCTTTGGGTGGTAAAGCACAGTTTGGTGGTCAGCGTTTTGGTGAAATGGAAGTTTGGGCACTTGAAGCTTATGGTGCAGCTAACATTTTACAGGAATTGCTCACGATTAAATCTGATGATATTATTGGCCGTGCAAAAACGTATGAAGCAATTGTAAAAGGCGATAATATGACACGTCCTGGTGTACCTGAATCATTTAATGTATTGGTACATGAGTTACGCGGCTTAGGTTTGGATTTAAGATTTGAATAAATTTTAAAACTTAATTTATACAAGGCTGCTTCGAAAGAAGCAGCCTTTTTTGTTTGCCTGATTTTGCTGAAAGAACACTGGCAAAGACAGAAAAAATATTTTATTGCTACAAAGAAGTTGCTTCTCCGAATTGACTTAGCTAACTTCTTTCCTATGTTTGCTATGTCAAACTTCAATACTGCAATATCAGCATTCAACATTACTATATTGAGTTACAATATTGCTATATCAGCATTCAGTATTCATATCTCAGCTCAAAACATTGCTAACGCAGCCGAAAAAAAGCCAAAAGAATAATTCAGCCTATCTTTCAAAGTAAATCCATCAATGTAAATCCATAAATTTTTACTCATTTTCCTGATCTGAATAAATCCTTTCAAGGTTTATAGAAGGTGCAGAAGATACAATCAGCGGGAATTTTTCAACGTTTACAAAACTTGGATCGAGGCCAAAACCGCGTTCTTCGCTAAGACTTATATCTTTCAGCCACAGGTGCAGTTTCATAATTACCTTTTCAAAAAAAGGTAATTCATTATCATTGCTCAAAAACTTTTCCATTACAATAAACTGGAAATCGCCAACAATGTTATTACGCCCAAGGCTTTCATAACGGCTGTTTATGTTTACTTCGTTGTTCTTTACCAAATCTTCCACCACCTTTCTAAACATTAAATTCATTCTTTGTTGAACGCGAAAACCCAGCCTGAATTCAATACGAATAATATCATTTGGAATAATGTGATCAACATAATAATCGCAGGTGTAAGGGTCATCTAAAGTATCAATATGTATGAACCAGTAAATATCTGCGCGCTTCGGTTTTTTATTTAAAATTGAATAGATGATCTTATGCTCAATTTCTTTCGGGTTATCGGCACTGGTTAAATAAACAAGATGTGTTGCATATTTGGCCACTGATTTATCATTACTTAACTCCTGTATCATTGGTATATAATGCTCCAGCCGCACAAATTCCACGTACCGGTTTTTAATTTTGCGGCTTCTATACCACACATACATCACAAAAAACAATACGCCACCAACCAACAATGTTACATAACCACCGTGCGGAAATTTTTGAAGGTTGGCTATTAAAAAAGAAATTTCAATAGTAAAATAAACAGCAAGGTATAAGTATATCCAAAGGGATAAAACCCTGTTAGAAATCATATAATTGGCAAAAAGAATGGACGTGCTTATCATACACATTGTAATGGCAAGTCCGTAAGCGGCTTCCATGTGTTCAGAGCTTTTAAAATAAAGCACTATGCCCACACAACCAATAAGCAATAAAGTATTTACTCCCGGAATAAATAACTGCCCTTTTTCTACAGTTGGATAAATGATTTTCATTTTAGGCCAGAGATTCAGGCGCTGTGCTTCAGAAATTAAAGTAAAAGAACCGGAGATTAAAGCCTGGCTGGCAATAACAGCAGCAACGGTGGCGATGATAGTGCCGGGAAGCTTAAACCACTGTGGCATCATTCCAAAAAAAGTATTGAACGACTGCGCTATATCTCCTGAAATCAACACCCCTTTATAATGTGCCAGCAACCATGCACCCTGCCCAAGATAATTTAGTATAAGGCAGATTTTTACAAATACCCATGAAACGCGAATGTTACTTCTGCCGCAATGCCCAAGGTCTGAGTACAAAGCTTCTGCACCTGTTGTACAAAGAAAAACTGCGCCTAATAACCAAAAACCTTTAGGATAAATAGTTAGTAATTCAATAGCATAGTGCGGGCTTAAGGCTTTAAAAATATATAAATCATCTGTTAGATGCGTTAAGCCCAAAAGCGCAAGCATGGTAAACCAAACCGTCATGATAGGCCCAAAGAGTTTACCTATAGAAGCGGTACCAAACTGTTGTAAAAAAAACATTACAACCAATATTGCAAGTACAATTATTACGATAGCTTCTGTACTTATGCCGGCAAAAATGTTTATTTGCTTTAATCCTTCAACAGCAGACGTAATTGATATGGGCGGTGTAATAATACCATCGGCAAGTAAAGCAGCGCCACCGATCATTGCAGGTAGCACCAGCCATTTTTTTCTTCTTCTTACCAATGCATACAAACTAAAAATGCCGCCTTCGCCATTGTTATCAGCTTTTAAAGTAAGTATTACGTATTTTATTGTTGTTTGAAGGGTTAACGTCCATATTATGCAGGAAAGTGAACCGAGGATTAAACTATCACTTATAACTCTATCACGAACTATTGCATTAAGTACATAAAGCGGCGATGTACCAATGTCTCCATAAATAATTCCCAGTGCAATTAAAATACCTGCTGCCGTAACACGGTTAATGTTCTTACTCACTTTTTTAGGTTAATTCCAAAAATTAATTACCGGCAAGCAATATTATAAATCTTCTTCTTCAGTTCTTTCATCAAAAATCCTGCGCAAAGTTATTTGAGGAACCTGGGAAACCATTAGTGGGAATTTTTCAACTGTCACAAAACTGGGATCGAGGCCAAAACCACGTTCTTCGCTTAAGCTCGCTTCTTTTAACCAAAAATGCAGCTTCATTATAATTTTCTCGAAAAAAGGAAGCTCATTATCCTGCGACAAATATTTTTCCATTACAATAAACTGGAAATCGCCCACTACATTATTCCGCTCAAGGCTTTCATAACGACTTGTAATATTTACTTCGTTATTACTTACCAAATCTTCAACCACTTTTCTAAACATAAGGCCTATCTTCTGCTGTATTCTAAAACCAAGATGAAATTCAACACGAATGATATCGTTTGGAATAATATGCTCAACATTGTATTCGCAAGTATAAGGATTATCTACTGTATCAACATGAACAAACCAGTAAATATCGGCGCGCTTTGGTTTTTTATTTAAGATGGAATAAATGATCTTATGTTCTATTTCTTTTGGATTGTTTGCGCTTGTTAAATACACAAGATGTGTTGCATATTTAGCCACCGATCTGTCATTGCTTAATTCCTGTATCATAGGAATGTAATGCTCCATGCGCACAAATTCTATATACCTGTTTTTTATTCTGCGGCTTCTGTACCAGATATACATTATTGAAAAGTTTACAGTAGCAATCATCATAGTTATAAAACCGCCTTCCAAAAATTTATGCGCTAATGCGGCTAAAAATGTTAGTTCGATTATAATGTAAACAATTAAAAAGAGATATATCCATAGTGATTTCACACGCCGGAGAACCATATAATTAGCAAATAAAATAGTAGTAGCAATCATAGTTATAATAATCGCCAAACCATAAGCAGCTTCCATTTTAGATGATTCTTTGAAGTAAAAAATTACTGCAGCGCAACCTAAAAACATAAGCAAGTTCATGCCCGGTATAAACAACTGTCCTTTTGCTTCTGAAGGATATTTCACTTTCATTTTAGGCCACAAATTCAACCTTAGGGCTTCGCCTATAAGTGTAAAAGATCCGGCAATCATTGCCTGGCTTGCAATAATAGCAGCGCTGGTGGCAATAACTACACCCACAATCACAAACCAGCCTGGCATAAGATCATAAAAAGTGTTCAGGTGCAACTGTTCTTTTACGTGGCTTGTTACAATTAAACCGTTTCTATTTGCAAGTAAGTATGAGCCCTGCCCAATATAATTTAGCAACAGGCAGGATTTTACATAAATCCAGGATACCCGTATATTTCCTTTACCGCAATGCCCAAGATCGCTGTATAAAGCTTCGGCGCCGGTGGTACAAAGAAATACAGCGCCTAATAATATAAATGCGCCTTTATAATTAATAAGAAAATTAATGGCATAATATGGATTAAAGGCTTTGAAGATGGAAAGATTATCCAATAAATGTATGCATCCTAAAATAGCTATCATAGTAAACCAAATTATCATGATAGGACCAAACATTTTACCAATTGAACCAGTGCCAAATTGCTGCATAAAGAAGAACACCACCAAAATTGTAAGCACAATACACATAATAACATCCACAGAAATATCATGAAAAACGGGAATGTTTTTCAAGCCTTCAATAGCAGATGTAATAGAAATCGGAGGCGTAATAATTCCATCTGCAAGCAGCGATGCACCGCCAATCATTGCAGGAATTACGAGCCACTTACGCCTGCGCCGCACAAGCGCATATAAAGCGAAAGTGCCTCCTTCACCTTTATTATCAGCACGTAAAATAAGTAATACGTATTTAATAGTTGTTTGCAGGGTAATTGTCCAAATGATACATGAAAGGCTGCCAATTATCAGCGGCTCGCTTATAAGCTTTTCATTTATTATAGAGTTGAAAACATACAAAGGCGAAGTTCCTATATCCCCGTAAATTATTCCTAAGGCAACGAGTAGCCCCGCTGCCGTAACCTTGTTGATGCTTTTGCTCACTTAAAGGGAGTTATGCTTGTGTAATTTTTACAAAGGTATAATGAAATACTTCATCAGCATTTTATAAATAACTTCAATTTAAATTAAAGTTGTGCGTTAAATAAATCAACAACTTTTTTAAACCTTACATTTGTTAGCGTTAAGATTTTATATGAAAATGAAACAAAAATATCTATACTGGTTTTTTGCAATAGCTATTTTTCCCTGTGTTTTACATGCACAAAAAATTACTTATTCAGAACCTGACAGAGATGATGTTCGCTCTGCTGATTTTGATATTATTGGGAAGCTAAATAATAATTATCTCATTTATAAACATGTGCATTCTTCGTATTCCGTGTCTTTGTACGACAACGATATGAAGCTTACTGATAAGATAAAAATGGATTTTCTGCCTGATAAATTAATTAATTCTGATATTATAGTTTACAAAGATTATTTCTATTTTATTTATCAATATCAAAAAAGAAATATTGTGTATTGCACGGCTGCACGCATAGGCAGCGATGGCAAAATAAGCGGCGATCCTATAACGCTTGATACAACGGCTATCAATTTTTTTGCAAGCAATAAAATTTACAATGTTTTATATAGTGAAGACAAACAGCGTATTGGAGTCTATAAAATAAATAGCAAAGATGAAAGCAAATATATTTTTACCTGCAGCATTTTTGATGGCTCATTAAACCTGTTATCAAAAAAAGTAAATGCTATTTCGATGGAAGCTCATAATGATTTCCTCACTGAATTTTCTTTGGATAATGATGGATGGATGAGCTTTATAAAAGCGTCTGGCAGCTCAGGTAATAACGACAATGGCACTATACAAAATTTAACGCTTATGGTAAAATCTCCTGATGAAGATACTATAAGCCGTTATCCTGTTACTATGCCTAAAATTTATCTTGATGATATACGCATTAAGGTGGATAATATAAATAAGCACGTGCTTGTTGCAGCATTTTTTTCGAAACAAAGACGAGGAAATATAGAAGGATTGTTTTGCGCCTTGTGGGATCGCAATTCAGCAACACTTTTAAATGCAAAACAATTTACGTTTAATGATGAATTAAAAAGCAATGCGAAAAGCCAGGGTTCATCCCGCGCTGCTTTTAATGATTTCTTTTTGCAAAACATCGTTATGAGAAAAGACGGTGGCTTTGTTGTTCTTTCAGAATCTGCATATTCATCCAATCGTGGCGTTTACAATAACCGGTGGGATTATATGGGCGGAAATCCTTACTGGTATAATTCCAATTCATATTTGTATGGCAACCCTTATGGTTATAATTATTACCCATGGTTAAGCCCTTACGGTTATGGTTATCCAAACCAGCTTACACGTTATTTTGCTGATAATGTTGCAATTATTTCTTTTGATTCAAGCGCTGCTATGGAATGGGCAAGTATAATTCCCAAATCTCAATATGATGATAACACCGATAATTTTATTGGTTACGGCACGTATGTAACTTCAGGAAAAATAAATTTTTTGTTTAATGCATTTGCAAGAAAAACATTGCTTTTGCAATCTGAAAATATAGATGTACAAGGAAAATTAAATGAATCTCCTACACTAAAAGAACTCGACCGGGGTTATCAATTTATGCCAAGATATTTAAAACAGGTTAGCAGCCGCGAAGTTTTAATTCCTTGTCAATACAGGAATTATCTTTGCTTTGCCAAAATTGAATTTTAAGCAAATCAAGTGATATCATTATTCAAAGAAAGATCTGCAGTTTCTGTTTTCTGGCTTATTATAATTTGCTTTGGCCTGCACCTTCATTCGTTGATAACGCCGCCGCAAATCACTATTGCGCCTTCAGATGGTTTTCTTTATTATTTAATTAATCCGTTTAAAAATGCAGATACTTATTTCTCTTCACTTGCATTTGTGTTGATTATTTTTCTGTTAGCCTTACAATTAAATTTTGTTCTTAGCAACCTGCGCATGTTTCCCAAACCATCTTATACGCCTGCGCTTGCTTTCATTATATTTTCGGCGTTAATACCGGCATTCAATGTTATAAATGCAGCATTATTTGCATGTATTCTTTTAACATGGATTTTATACAGCGCCTGTAAATTATATGCAGCAAATAATTCAAAAACGTCAATTTATAATTTCGGATTATTGTGCGGGTTATGCGTTATTCTTTATTTTCCATCAGCGCCATTAATTATTATTGCATTTATTGCGCTTGCTATCATTCGATCTTTTCATATTAATGAGTGGTTTGTTCTTTTCTTTGGAATCATCACGCCTGCTTATTTTTTAACTGCTTATCTTTTTTTAACTGATCAATTCAACCTTATTCCTGCACCGCAACAATTATTTGATGTTATAAAATTACCGCTTCAGCCATTGCTGGTTATTATCAGTTTAGTTACAGCTTCTGTTGCAACAATATGGGGAGTTTTCCTTGTAAGAAATTCTGGCAGCAATGTGTTGATACAGGTAAGAAAAGGCTGGTCTGTTTTTCTTGTAACATTACTGCTTATTATACCTGTTATTTTTTTCATAAAGGGTGCATTTCCTGCGGTTTTTTTGCTTGCTGCTATACCAGCCGCTTGTTATACAGGCTTTGCTTTTGCAAACAGCCGCAATATTTTACCCGTTATTTTTTTTTGGGTGTTAATTGGATTAACAATATATAACAACTGGTTCGCAAAGTATTAAGCAATTATTAGTATTAGAGAAGTTATTTTTGCGAAGCAAGAAGGTCATAAACACTATTAATTATCAATAACAATTTTTTGCATGAAATTCGGCATCGTTGTTTTTCCTGGCTCTAATTGCGACAGAGATATGCAGGATGCACTTCAACAAAACATGAATAAAGAAGTGATTATGCTTTGGCATAAAGATAAAGACCTCAGCATGTTTACTATTGATGATTGTATTGTTTTGCCGGGTGGTTTTTCTTTTGGCGATTACTTGCGTTGCGGCGCTATTGCGCATCTAAGCCCGATGATGCAAAGTGTAGTTGCATTTGCAAACAAAGGCGGTAAAGTTTTAGGCGTATGCAATGGTTTCCAGATATTATGTGAAAGTGGCTTATTGCCTGGCGTGTTATTACCAAATGGTAACCAGCAATTTGTTTGTAAGAATATTTATCTGAAGAGCGTTAATAATGATGTATATAAAATTCCTGTTGCACATGGCGATGGCAGGTATTTTGCAGATGAAGAAACGTTAAATGATCTCGAAAAAAATAAACAGGTGCTTTACTATTATTCTGATGAAAAGGGAAATATTGATAAAAGTTTTAACCCAAATCATGCTGTAAGAAATATAGCAGGCATCCGTAACAAAGAAAATAACGTTTTTGGTATGATGCCGCATCCGGAGAGAGCTGCATCAACAGCTTTGAACAATACAGATGGACTTAAAATATTTAAAGAGTTAGGATTAAATTAATTTTATAAGAATGAAGAAATTTGCAATAACGTTCGCTGCCATATTTATTTTATTTTCTGCTTTAAATGCGCAAGTTCAGGATCCTGTAAAATGGAGTTACTCCGCAGTAAAAGAATCTGCTAATGAATATACGGTTACCATTTCAGCAACGCTTTTACCTGATTGGCATATTTATTCAATGAACACGCCTAACGGCGGCCCTGTTCCAACCACTTTTAACTTTAAAAGAAATCCATTAGTTGTTATTAATGGTAAAACAACAGAAGCGGGAAAGCTTAATACAATGCATGATGATATTTTTGGTGTTGATGTAAAATATTATTCTGAAACGGTAACTTTTGTTCAACCTGTAAAACTAAAATCATCCGTAAAAACAAATCTTTCAGGAACCATAAAATATATGGTGTGTAACGATAAAATGTGTCTTCCTCCTAAAACAGTTCCTTTCAACATTCAAATTCAGTAATGTAATCTTACTGCATGAAAAAATTTATAACTCTTGTTTTTTCTATTGCAGTATGTACATTTTTATTTGCACAAAATAATTCGCCCGTTCATCTTTCATTTTCAACAGAAAGAAAAAATGATTCTGTTATTTATCTTTCTGTAAAAGCAAAGCTTGACACAGGTTTTTTTCTCTTTTCTGCAAAGCCACAAAACACGGAAGATGCTTTTATTTCGCAACTAAATATAGATAGCAATTCAGCGAAATATTTATCCGGCACAAACATTATTCAATCATCAAACTTAAGTGTAATTAAAGATGATAAAACGAGCTCAGCTTTTCATGGTTTCTACGATACAGCTCAATTTCTTTATCCATTAAAAGTAGCAAATTCAGATAGTGCAATCATCAAAGGTTCATTTGTATGGCTTGGGAAAAAGAACGATGATTTCCCGAGCGGCGAAGAAAATTTTGATGTTACAGTTGCTCCAAAAAAAGCTTCTATCAGCGGCATTAATATCACAAGTGCAGAACCTAAAAATTGGTTGAGTTTTTTCTGGATTGGTTTGGTTGCAGGTTTAGTTGCTGTATTTCTTCCATGTTTATATCCGTTGTTTCCCGTTACGGTTACTTACTTTATGCATCATTACGGAAGCCGCAAAGAGGGAATAAAAAATGCTCTATTTTATTCACTTTCCATCATTCTTATTTATGGCATTCCAACAACTGCGCTTACATTAATTTTTGGTAATACAACGCTGTATAAAATTTCTGTAAATCCAATTACAAACATTTTTTTCTTTTCAATTTTTATTGCTTTTGCAATTTCATTTTTTGGTGTGTTTGAAATTACGTTGCCTTCATCGTGGAGTACACACACCGATAAATTGGCTGGAAAGAAAGGTTATCTCGGTATATTTTTCATGGCGCTAACGTTAGTAATTGTTTCTTTTAGCTGCACAGGAATTGTTGCCGGGCAATTGCTAAGTTATCTTTCATCTGAAGGTCTTTCAGCCGGGCCAATTGCGGGCATGTTTGGTTTTGGAACAGGTCTTGCCTTGCCATTTACATTGCTTGCATTGTTTCCATCTCTAATTCATGCAATGCCAAAAAGCGGTGGATGGTTAAACACGGTTAAAGTATGTTTTGCTTTTATTGAATTAGCAATGGCTTTAAAATTTTTAAGCAATGTTGATTTGATTTATCACTGGCGTTTGCTTGACCGCGAAATATTTATTGCATTATGGATTGTGATTGCAGCATTACTTGGTTTTTATTTATTAGGAAAATTAAAATTCCATCATGACAGCGACTTGAAATATATAAGCATGACGCGTTTATTTTTCGCCATTGCATCTTTCACGTTTGCATTATATCTTTTGCCTGGAATGTGGGGTGCACCTTTAAAAGCTTTAAGCGGATGGATTCCGCCTGAATACACTCAGGATTTTAATTTGTATAATGCTTCTTCAAAAAATATTACAAGTGTTATTGAAACAAACGCTGCACTGCCACCAAAAAAGTTTGCAGATAAAATTTCAGCGCCTTATGGTTTAAAGGCATATTTTGATTTGGATGAAGGCATTGCCGCAGCCAAGATTTTACATAAACCAATCATGCTCGATTTTACGGGTTATTCATGTGCGAATTGCCGAAAAATGGAAGCACAGGTTTGGAGTGATCAACAGGTTTTGAAACGCATCAACGAAAATTTTGTGTTGGTAAGTTTATATGTTGATGAGCCAACAGAACTTTCTTCAACTGAAAAATATACAAATGCAAAAGGAGAAAAAATTGAAACTGTTGGTGAAAAAAATCTTGATTATGAAATAACCAAATTTGGTTTTAATGCGCAGCCATTATATATGTTTATAGATGCGAATCAAAATGTTTTAAGCAATATTAAATATGGTTATGATCCTGATGTACAGAAATTCATTCATCATTTAGATGAAGTAAAATCAAAGTTTGATGCTGAAGTAAAACAATAATTCCACCTATTTTTTTCCAAGATAATTATCAGGAATACTTAATCCTGGCTTTTCAACATTCCATATCATACTTGAAACTTTCCAGCCCTGCGGTGTTTTTATTAGTTGAAAGCTATTTACACCTCTTTCTTTAACCACATCCACGCTATTCACATAATTTTTATAAGTGCTTATGCGTTGTGCAATATTACCAAACTGGTCTGTTCTTCCATAAATTTCCTGCTCAGTGAAGCTTTGAATTTTAGTTGTTTCTACATAATTTTTAAACGCTTTTACAAAATCATCAATTGATAATATTTGTGCTGTATCGCTTATATAATTTATTGTTTGCGCCTGCGGAATAAATGCATATTTTATACTTTCAAAATGTGGCGTTTCACCTTGCTTAAAACTGATTGAAGCATAAGCCTCATCTACTGCTTTTTTAATTGCAGCTTCATCAGGTGCTGTGATAGTATTGATGTTTGATACATTTTTATTTGTGTCAGCGGAGTTGCAGGAATAGAATAAAATTGCAAATGCAACAACTATGTTTATAATATTTTTCATACAAATGTTCTGATTTTTAAATAAAATTATATTGTTTAAAATATGTTTCAATAATTTTCAGTTGTCGTTTCAAAATATCTTCTTTGAATTTTTAAATTTTCTCTAATGAAAAAATATTGCTTACTGTATTATTTTATACTAATTACAATTTTTACTAACGCGCAAAATTCAATTGGTATTTTTCAAAACCAATTTGACATTGGCAACACGCAACAAGGAAGTGCAATGTACAATGCGCAGACACAAGAATATACAATTGAAGGTTCAGGCAATAATATTTGGTTCAACCACGATGGCTTCCATTATTTATGCACACAATTAAAAGGTGATTTTATTCTTCGTTGCAATGCATCTTTTATTGGTAAAGGTGTTGAAGATCATCGTAAGCTTGGCTGGATGATCCGTTCATCTTTAGACAGTACTTCTGCCTGCGCAAGTGTGGCTGTACACGGCGATGGATTAACATCACTTCAATACCGAAAAAACAATAATGACTCAATGCAGGAAGTGAAATCTTCTTTAACTCACGCTGATGTTATTCAGCTTGAAAAACGTGGCAACATGTATATAATGTCTGTTGCACATAATGGCGAAACTTTTTCTGAAGATAGTATTCAGCTTGATCTTGGTGATAATGTGTATGCTGGTTTATTTGTTTGCTCTCATAATCCAAGTGTAAAAGAAAAAGCAAGTTTTTATAATGTGCGCATTGTAATTCCGGCATCAGCAACACTTGTTCCATATCAACAATATTTAGGAAGCCAGTTAGAAATTTTAAATATAGAAACAGGTCATAGCAAAATTATTTATCAATCACCGCGCTCAATACAAGCACCAAACTGGATGAAAGATGGCAAACATTTATTGTATAACAGCGATGGATTGATTTACAAATTTGATCTTGCTGCAAACAAACCAACAGCTTTAAATACAGGAACAGTTACGCACAATAATAACGATCATGTTATTTCATTTGATGGAAAGATGCTTGGCTTAAGCAGCAGCAGTGCGGGCGATGATGCCTCAAAAGTTTATACGGTTTCAATTAATGGTGGCGAACCAAAACAAATTACGCCCGTAGGGCCATCTTATTTACATGGATGGAGCACTGATAGAAAATATCTAGTGTATGTTGGTGAACGCGATAAGGAATTCAATATTTATAAAAGAGCTGCAGATGGAAGTGGTGATGAAATGCAATTAACCACTGCGAAAGGTTTAGATGACGGACCAGAATATTCGCCTGATGGAAAATATATTTATTTTA
>JBDUBY010000064.1:0-20115 GCA_040003735.1 Parafilimonas sp. | reverse complement strand
ATGGCTTAATTCAACATCAGATTTTATTTGCCTGCACAATTCAAAACCATCCATCACCGGCATCATCACATCACTTACAATAAGATCAATTACTTCATTTTTTAATACATCTAAAGCTGCTTTGCCGTTTGTGGTTTTTTTTATTGCATATTGATCCTGAAGATTGCTTTCAATAAAGTCGAGTATCTCAATATTATCTTCCACTAATAAGATCACTTGCTGCATAATTTTATTACTGCATTTTATTTGTTTCAGGATTTACCGGAAGCGTGAGTATAAATACATTCATATTGTTTTCAGAATGATCAAGCACAAGTGTTCCGCCATGCATTTCAGCTAAAGACCTGCTTAAAGTTAAACCAATTCCTGTACCTGCATGATTTGCTGTTTCTTTTATGCGATGAAAACTTTCAAATATAATTTCTTTGCTTTCTGCAGGAATAATAAATCCATCGTTTGCAAATAGAAGTTTGTATTTATTTTTTTCGGCATCATAATAAGAAAGGTTTATGTGCACTTTTTTCTCTGCATATTTTATAGCATTGTCCATAAGATTGCTGACTATTTTATTCAATGCTTCTTCATCAGCGTAAGCAAATAAATCTTCAACATAATCAAAACAAACATCTAATTTTTTGTAATCAGCAATTGCTTTAAAACGGATATAATTTTCGCATAACAAAGCAGAAATATTTGTTCTTATAAAATTTAATCTAAAGCCATTCATTTCAATTTTTCTGAAATCGAGTAACTGGTTTGCAAGATGCATTAGCCTGTCTGTGTTGCGGCTCATCAATTCAACACTGCTTTTTATTGAAGGCACTTCATCAATCTGGTCCATGATGTTTTCCATCGGGCCTTTTATAAGTGTTAATGGCGTTTTTATTTCGTGCGCAACATTTGTAAAAAAGTTTATTTTGTCTTCATAATTTTCCTTCTCTTTTTCAAACGCAAGTTTTTCAAGCCTTATTTTATTTCTTGCTTTCGATCTCCCTATAAAAAATTTTATTACAAAGAATGTGGTAAGTAGAAGCAAGATTGCATATAAAGTATACGCCCACCAGGTTTGCCAGAATGGTGGCAATATTTCTATCTCAAGTTTAGTATAGTTATTCTGCACGTTTTTATCACTCATGCATTTTATAATGAACGTATAGTTGCCTGGCGTTAACTCAGTAAAGTATGCTTTCCGATTGGTTGCTAAATACGTCCAATCTTTATCAAGACTTTGCATTTTATATGCATACGCAATAGTTGATGGCGAACTGTAATTCAGCGCAGCAAAATCTATACTGAAAGATGATTGATTATGATTGAGTACAATTTTTTTTGTGAAGGTGATAGACTGATGAAGCTGACCTTTATTATTGCTAATTGATAATTCCTGGTTATACACCTGGAAACCGGTAATATAAATTGGCGGAATAAATTTATTGGTGATAACAGAATCAGGATTAAAACTGATCATTCCTTTCACACTTCCAAAATACATATTACCTGCATTGTCTTTGCATGCAGATTTATAATTAAACTGATCAGTTAGTAAACCTTGTGACTTGTTATATATTTTTATTTCTTTTGTTGATGGTGTAAATCTCACCAAACCTTTTGATGTACTAACCCATAAATTTTTTCTGTTGTCAACCAGTAAAGTGTAAATAACATTTGCAGGAAATCCATCTTTTGTTGTAAAGATTTGTAAAGTGTTTTTTAGTATGTTATAATAACAAAGTCCGCCTTCAGTTGCAAACCACATCTTTCCATCTTTATCATAATAAATATCATTGATAATATTACTCGCTATACTTTGATTATTGTTGATGGAAAAGAAAAAATGTTTGCTGGTATTGGTTGAGATGTTGTACACATAAATTCCATCTCCATAAGTGCCTGCCCAAATATTTCCTTTATCATCTTCGCATAACACACGAAAAAAAGCCGGAGGCAAAGCTTTTATCATTTCAAAATTGTTTGAACCCGGCAGGTATTTATAAGCGCCTTTATCAGTGGCTGCTATAATTTCTCCATCATGTGTTTTTAAAAGTGCAACTATAAAATTACTGCCGATAGAAGAGTTGCCCGTGTTATAATTGTGTAATCGCTTACCGTTTTTATCCAACAAATCAAGACCATGTAAATAAGTTCCGGCCCAAACTTTATTGTCATCAATTAAAAGTCCGTGAATGTTTGAATAAGAGACACTATTCTTGTTTACTTCAGGATTAAAATTTATAAACCTTTCTGTTTGCGGATCGAATTTATTCAACCCGGCATCTTCAGTTCCAATCCACAACATTCCATTTTTGTCTTTACGAATTTCGCTAACAGCGTTTCCGCTGATTGAATTTGCATCAGGCTTTGGGAAATATTTTTTGAATATAATATCCTGCTTCGGATAATAATTAACGCCACCAAAATATGTGCCTGCCCAAATGCCGCCTTCTTTATCACAACACAACGTATGCACAATGTTATCAGACAAAGAATATGGATCATCATATTGTTTTTTAAGATTAGAATAAGAACCGTTACTAATGTTTAAAATATATATTCCTGATTGGGTTGCTATCCAATATTCATGATCATTAATTGCGAGAATATCACGTACAATTATATCGGTTTTATCGGAGTTAAAGGTTAATACATCTTTGTAAGTTGAAGTGTTTATGTCAAACAACTTCAAGCCCTGGTTTGATGTGCCTATCAGCAACGATCCAGTGCCCGTTTCATAAATAGATTGCACCCATTTTGAAACAGCATAACCTGAATGTTGAAACAGGTTAAACCCGCTATCAAAAGTATTTTTTAAGAAATTATATTTAGCAATAGTACCTGCAGAAGTTGAAACCCAAAGGCTGTTATCTTTTAAAATATTATAAGAAGTAATTTCTTTATGAATTTCAAAATGTTTTACCCGCCTGGTTTTTTTATTGTACCGATATAAAGTGTACAACGTGATATAATATACATCATCGCCAATTGCTTTTACAAATTGTACAGAACCATTGCCGGCATATTTAAATTGCGTGAAACTTTCTGTGAGTTCGTCAAAAACAAACAATCCTTTTTCAGTGCCAACCCAAATCTTTTTACTACTGTCTTCTGATAAACTCATTATGGCATTGCTGCCGATACTGCTTTTGTCGTTTGGATCGTTTCTGAAAATTTTATAAGACAAACCATCAAACCTGTTTAAACCATCACGTGTTCCAAACCACATAAAACCTAAATGATCTTGCATTATACATAGCACAGCATTGTTTGATAAGCCGTTTTCAACCTGGTAATGTGTAAAATAATAAGGTTGTGCAACAACTAGTTTTGCAGGTAAAATAAAAACACATAACATCAATGCAAAACATTTTCTCATACGGCAAATATGCAATGAAAGAAGAATTAATAATATCAATCAATATTAATACAAATGGAAAGATGGTTAAACATCATAAAAGATTTTGAGACAAAATAGCCTAAACATGAAACAAAAATTCATTTTTTAATCAGTGTAAATTTTTCTATTTGTCTCATCATATTATTTTTCACTTATGAGAAAATGCATGTAACGTGTACAGCATTTTTTATAATACGGTTGCCATGTTTAATACTAACTATTTTTATTGTGAGTTGTCTGACAAACAACTTTTTGATCTTGTAAAAAAAGATGATAAAAAAGCATTTGAAGAAATTTATTCAAGGTATTGGAATTTCTTAACGCAGTCTGCTTCAAAGCATCTTCAATCTAAACAAAAAGCTGAAGATGTTGTGCAGGAAATTTTTATAAGTTTTTATAACAGGCGGTATGAGATTGAATTTTCTGTTTCGTTGCGTGCTTATTTAAGCCAGGCTTTAAAGTTTAAGATCATGAATGAATTTCGTTCGCAGGCAGTAAGAGATACCTATCAAAAAACGATTAATTATTCCTATGCTTACACTTATGCAAACAACAGTGTTTATCATGCATACGAAACAAAAGAATTGGCTTGTAACATTCATCGTTCTATTAATTTATTGCCTGAAAAATGCAGGCAGGCTTTTTTATTAAGCAGGAAAGAAGACCTTTCTTATAAAGATATTTCAGGTCATTTGGGCATTTCAATCAGCACTGTTGAAAAACACATCAGCAAGGCGTTGAAATTCTTAAAAGTGAGCCTTAATATGTAACGCGAAAGTTGATATAATTGATTTTATGGCTACCATTCATTACTGTATTTTTATTACCAACGATGAATAAATTTTTAAAGAAAATTTTTATTGCCCTATGTTTATTACTTTCTGTTGTTGTGCATGCACAGAAGAATTTGGTTGATTATGTAAACACTTTGCAAGGCACAAATTCAAGCTGGGATTTATCTTATGGAAATACTTATCCAACAATTGCATTGCCTTTTCCGATGAATTCATGGTCGCCGCAAACAGGTAAAAATGGCGACGGATGGAAATACACTTATAACGCAACTACAATAAGAGGTTTTGAAGAAGTACATCAATGCAGCCCGTGGATGGGTGATTATGGTGTGTTTACATTAATGCCTGAAATTGATAAATTAATTGTGAATGAAAATGATCGCGCTTCATCATTCAAACATAAAAATGAAATTGCAAAACCATCTTATTATAAAGTGAAATTTGATAACGGGATAACCACTGAAATTTCGCCAACAGAACGCGGTGCGCACATGCGTTTTTCATTTCCTAAAACAAAAAATGCATTTCTTGTTGTTGATGGTTATACAAAATTCAGTCTTGTGAAAATTATTCCTGGAGAAAAAAAGATTGTTGGTTATGTAACGAACGGAACATTTATTGCAAAAGATTTTAAAAATTATTTTGTTATTCAATTCGATCAACCGTTTGTTTTTTATGGAACATGGAAAGGTGATACAAGTAATAAAATCAATAATAATAATTTGTTTGATTCCGGCATGCAAACCGGTGCTTATATTCAATTTAAAAAAGGCGTAACTGTACAAGCGAAAATTGCTTCATCATATATTAGTGCTGACCAGGCTGAACTTACATTACAACAGGAACTTGGAAAATTTACAACGCTTGAACAAACAAAAACCGCTGCAGATAAAATTTGGAATGATCTGTTAGGAAGAGTAAAAGTGGAAGGTGGAACTGAAGATGAGAAAGCAACTTTTTATTCCTGCTTATTTCGCGCAAGTTTATTCAGTCATAAATTTTATGAAAATAAGCAAGATGGAACAGCGTATTATTTCAGCCCGTACGATTCAAAAATTCATGATGGTTACATGTTTACTGACAATGGATTCTGGGATACATTTCGTGCACAATTTCCATTAAGCAATATCCTTCATCCCACAATGGAAGGAAGATATATGCAATCATTACTTGATGCGCAACAACAATATGGCTTCTTTCCAACATGGTCAAACCCCGGTATGTCTGGTGTAATGGTCGGCAATCATGCTATCTCATTATTAACGGATGCCTGGGTAAAAGGAATAAGAACTTTCGATGCTAAAAAAGCATTGGATGCATATTATCATGAAGCAACCAATAAAGGACCATGGGGCGGATCGGATGGAAGAGAAGGCCATGAATATTGGTTTAGTTTAGGATACATTCCTTATAAAGTTGTTGGTGAAAGCGGTGCCAAATCTTTAGAATATTCTTATGATGATTGGTGTGCTTATCAACTTGCAAAACTTACCGGCAATTCATTTTATGAAAATGTTTTTGCAAGACTAATGTTCAATTATAAAAATGTTTTTGATACAACTGTTGGGTTTGTTCGCGGACGGGAAAAAGATGGAACATGGGTTCCGAAAGATTTTGATCCTGCTGAATGGGGCGATCCGTTTACTGAAGGTAATCCGTGGCAATGGTCATGGTCTGTTTTTCATGATATAAACGGCTTAATGAATTTGATGGGTGGAGAAAAAAAATTCAATGCAAAACTTGATAGCTTATTTACTGCGCCTAACATTGTAAAGTATGGAAGTTATGGCCATGAAATTCATGAGATGAAAGAAATGGTTTTGCAAAATATAGGTCAGTATGCGCACGGAAATGAACCCGTACAACACTCTGCTTATTTATATAATTATAGCCGTGAACCATGGAAATCACAAAAGCAGTTGCGTGCAATAATGGCCAAATTATATAATGCTTCACAGGATGGTTATCCCGGCGATGAAGACCAGGGTGAAATGTCATCATGGTATGTGTTAAGTGCTTTGGGTTTGTACAGCGTTTGCCCCGGAACTGATCAATATGTTATCGGAAGTCCGATGTTTAAAAAGATTACTATAACATTGGAGAATGGAAAGCAATTTATTATTGAAGCAAACAATAACAGCGCAAAAAACGTGTACATTCAATCTGCAAAGCTGAACAATGTTGAATATAATCATAACTGGATAACATATGATGATATTGTAAACGGCGGAATGCTTCATCTAGAAATGAGTGATACGCCAAATAAATCAAGAGGAATTAATGATGAGGATAAACCTTTTTCTGTTTCTGCAAAAAATAATTAAGAAATAATTAAGAAGAATAGAGGTTTGAAATTTTTTAAGTGACTACATTTTAATTACGATCATATGAAAAAAGTATTCTTGGGTGCGTTTGTAATTTGCATTTGTGTTTTTGCTGCATGCACAAAAGAAAACTTTCTTGATAAAACCACTACAACTGATCTTGACGAGAAAGCAATTTTTTCTGATAGTTCAAGGTCAATGGATTTTTTATCGAATATTTACGCGAGTGTTGATTTTAGTTTTAGTTTATCAAGATTTAATTCTGCCGCCGGGCTTGATGCTTGTTCCGACGAAGCAGTTGGACCATTATCAACAAGTGTTACAACCTATAATCAGTTTGAATCAGGCTCAGTAAGTGCATTCAATATTGCAACAGATGCGTGGAATCTTTCGTATGCGCAAATAAGGGCAGTCAACCAGTTTTTATCGCATCTTTCTACCATTCCTTTTAATGCGCTTCTTAAAAACAGAACGCAGGGTGAAGCAATTTTTTTAAGAGCCTGGTATTATGCTGTCATGCTTAAACATTATGGTGGTGTTCCTTTAATTGGCGACTCAGTGTATGCGGAAAATGAGAAAATAAATACCGTAAGAAATACTTACGAAGATTGTGTAAATTATATAACCGCACAGTGTGATGAAGCTGCCACTTTGTTACCATCAAGCTATGCCGGTTTGGATTACGGCCGTGTTACCAAAGGTGCCGCTATGGCTTTAAAAGCACGTGTATTATTGTATGCTGCAAGTCCTTTGTTTAATGGCGGTGCAGAAACAACTGATGATAATATAAAACCAGTTATAAGTTATCCTGCGTTTGATGTTAACCGCTGGAAAATTGCTGCTGATGCCGCTAAAGCCGTAATGGATATTGGCATATATAGTTTGAATTTAGACAATACAACAAAACCTGGTTATGGCTTTTATAACCTGTTTCAAAAACGTGTGAACAATGAATACATTTTTGCGCGGATGGAACCCGATAATAAAGACCTTGAAAATTTATGGCGGCCACCATCAAGAGGTGGAATTTCAACAAGCGGATCTTTTCCTTATCAAAATCTTGTAGATGCATTTGAGATGAAAAGCGGTTTGCCAATTACTGATCCTTTATCTGGTTATGATGCCAATAATCCTTATGCTAACCGCGATCCGCGTCTTGATTATACCGTTACACATAACCTTTCGCAAGTCTATGTGGCATACGATCAGTTGCGGCCTGTATATACTTATGATGGCGAACCTAATGGTGATGGTTTTGGTGCAGGCACACCAACAGGTTATTATGGAAATAAAATGTGTAATGATAATGTGATCCCGAATTATTATTTCGCTGTAAGCCAAAGATGTTATCCAATGATTCGCTATGCTGATATTTTATTGATGTATGCAGAAGCAACCAACGAATATGCCGGGCCAACACAAGATGTATATGATGCGGTAAATGCAGTTAGGCAACGTGCAGGCCTTGATCCGTATGAATTAAAAACAGGTTTATCGCAAGATGAAATGCGCACAGCAATTCAACTTGAAAGACGTGTTGAATTTGCATTTGAAGAATCAAGATTTTGGGATGTAAGAAGATGGAAAATTGCTGATCAAACAGACAATCAACAAATGACAGGTATGCGTGTGATAAAAGATGCCAGCGGAAACTTTACTTACAAGATTGAAAACGTTCGTAAGAATAGTTTCAGGCCAAATATGTATTTGTGGCCAATACCACAAAGTGAAACAGCAAAATCAACTGACTTGTTGCAAAACCCGGGTTATTAAAAACTAATTCATTTAATGTATATGAGTTTACGAAAAATATTACTGCCATTTATTTCCGTTGTAATTATGTTATCATGTACAACAAAGAAGGAAGTGTTGGTTGAACCCGTAAAAGATTTGAATGCTTTATGGAGGTTACAAACTGTTACAAGAAATGAAACCGATATAACGCAGTTTATAGATTCTGCCGGTTTCAGGCTTAATCTTTCGCCGGATAACACTTACACTTTACAGGGAGATAATATTCCTTTTGTGGTGAATGTTGCTGCAGGTACATGGTCTGTGGATGATCCGCAATATCCATATAGCATTACGTTTAAACCAACGGATAGCACAAACACATTTACCGGAAGTATTGCCACGCCTGCAATACAAGGCAACAGAACCTTGAGTATTAAGTTTAGTCCTGGTTGCCATTCCAATGCTTATGTATACACATTCGAAAAAGTTTACTGATCATAATATGCAGTCATCAAAAACAAAAAATAAAAAACCAATCAGGCGATATATTTACCTGCTGCTGTTCGTTGCTTTTGCAGGTTTAATTATCACTGCATGTGTTTCTACTATTTCAATTATAAGCCAGGATGCACAGGTTACGCCCGGCGATTCTGCACACATGGTTGTTGCATTGCAATGGGCGCTTATTAATTATGACCGCACCGATAGGCAGGTTGTTGGTATATGCGTGCCGAAAGGATGGAACGCTGCAAAGAATACTACCATGACTTATACAAGTGATATTGGTGACGGCAAAATGGTTTTAATTCCTGATGGAATCACCGATCCTGCGAGTGGCTTATCATACGCTGCAGCCATGACAAAAAAATTCGGTATTGGCCCTAATTATGTCAACGATATGGAATGGGTTGCATACTGGAGCGATGTAAAATTATCTGCAGCAAATCAAACTACAATAAATGGCAAAATATATATCAGCATAAAAACAACCTCTGACTATTTAAGTTTTAAACCGGGTTATGCTATGTGTGAAGATGAAGATGGTTTATCTGATGCAAACTCCGGTTATTATCAAAATATTTTTGGAACGTGTATGGAAGTTATTGGTACGGATCCTTCGATTGATATTGAAGATTTCTGCAACCCGCAAATAAGCAGCGGCGAGCCATCTAATGCAACAGAAAATGATATCATCACTTTAATTTATAATGGCAGCCTTGATACTTCTACTTTAAAGAACCAGGCAGATATTTATTTCTGCGGAAAAGCTTTTACAACAGATAATGACAGTATCTCAATTTGCCAGCCATCGCCGCAAACACAACTTACGCCATCCGGCTTGCAACTCTGGCGAATAGATCTGTGGCCAAAGAAATTTTTTGGTTTAAAAGATGGTCAAACACTTAAACAGATTCAATATTATTTCACTGATGAAACAGGTACAATTAAAACGGGTTACGGCAATACTGCGGAACCGTTCAAGTATACTTTTAAATGTAAATAAATTAATAGCGTAAGAAATGTATAAAGCTTTTACTGCCAAATTATTTCTTAGCAGGCATATTGCTAAAACAAATTGCTGTATGAAAAAGATATTGATGCTACTGTTTTTTATTAGTTGTTTTTATTTAAAAACAATGGCTCAGCAATTTATGGTAACAGGAAGTGTAGTGGATGAATATGGGCGCACGCTTGAAGGCGTTTCAGTAACATCAAAAAAGAATAACGCATCTGTTGCAACCAACAGCAATGGGCAGTTTAATATACAGGTACAAAAAAATGATGTGTTGTTATTTTCTTGTCCAAATTATAAAATAACTACTACAAATGTTGATGATTCTTCCACTATAATTATTGCAAAACTTACACACAACTTTATTCAACAAAATGATAAAGTTGATGTTTTATATGAAACAAAAGACGCGTCAAAAATATTAGGTTCCGTTTCTACAATTTCTACTAATCAACTTACATCAACACCAGCATCTTTATATGCTTATGCTTTAGCAGGCAGGCTGCCCGGTTTATATACGCAGCAAACACGCGGATGGGAAAGCACAAGTAATTCAGGGCTTCTTTCGCAGGATGTTGATGGCTTATATTATCCAACTAATTCACACGGTTTAAAAGGGCCAAATGATAATTCGGAAATAACACTTGCATTGCGCGGGCAAACACCTGTTACCATTGTTGATGGCGTGCAAAGAGATATTTATACAATCGATCCTGAAAATATTGAATCTGTAACAGTGTTGAAAGATGCATTGTCAACTATTTTGCTTGGACAAAGAAGTTCAAGAGGCGTTGTATTAGTCACAACAAAAAAACCAATATCAGGCAAACCGCATATTTCTTTTACAGCGCAAACTGGTATTCAATCACCGCTTAGTTTACCTGATCCGTTGCCTTCTTATCAATATGCATATTTATATAATGAAGCGCAATCGAATGAAGATAACCAGCTTGCTTATTCAGCCGCAGATTTCCAGGCGTATAAAGATCATTCAGATCCTTATGGACATCCTGATGTAAACTGGTTCAACACCATATTAAAAAATAATTCAAGCATCAGCAGGTATAGCTTGGGCGTAACCGGCGGAGGAACTTCAGCACGTTATTCAATCGGGCTTAATTATCTTAATGATGATGCATTGTTTAAAGGAAGTAACCCGAACTATAAAACCAATGCAACCATACAACGTTATACAGTTAATTCAAATATTGATGTTGATGTAACAAAAGACTTCAATGTAAAGCTTCAATTGTTTGCGCGTGTGCAGGAAGATAATCAGCCTGGCGGCGGCACAGATGCAATCATAAGCGCGATGTATTCAACACCAAGCAACGCTTATCCTATTTTTAATCCTGATGGTTCTTTTGGAGGAACGCAATTGTACTCAAAAAATATTTATGCGCAGTTAACTCAATCTGGTTATATACAGGATTATGAAAGAGATATTTTTTCAAACCTTGAACTGAATTATAAGTTTGATAAATTTATTCCCGGTCTTTGGGCAAAAGTGCAAAGCAACGTATCAGTTTATGCTTCTAATTCTACCAACAGGGCTTCAGGTATTCCATCATATAAATTTGCCGTAAGCAACGGCGATACAACATATAACCGTTATGGCTTACCAATTGACCAGGCAAACAATTTCAATCTTACTTACAGCGCCCAATTTTGGTATTTGCAGGGCGTGTTAGGTTATACGCGTTCTTTTAATAAAAATAATTTAAACGCAAAGGTTTTTTACGACAGGTATGAAAGCATTTACAATTTTGATCTTCCTGAAACAAATCAAAACATTGCGGCAACTGCATCGTATGATTATGATGGAAAATATTTTGCAGAAGCTGCGCTGAATTATAGTGGCAACGATCGTTATCCACCAAACAAACAATTCGGTTTATTTTATGCAGGCGGAATTGGCTGGAACATCACGAAAGAAAATTTCTTTAAAAATAGCAGTGGATTAAAATGGATTAATAATCTAAAGCTTCGTGCAACATATGGTAAAACAGGTAATGATAACGTAGGTTATTTTACATGGCGCGAATCTTACTTATTAAACCAGGTTATACCAACTTATCCAATTGGTATCAGCCGTGCATCGCAAACTGTTGCTGTACAAACAATATTGGCTAATCCAAATGTTACGTGGGAAAAGGCTGACAAATTTAATGCAGGTATTGATGCGGCTTTTTTCAATAACAAATTCCTGTTAACTGCAGATTATTACATTGATAAATATTATGACCTGCTGCAAATTCGCGGCAAGCAAACAACAATTATTGGTATCAACTATCCGTATGAAAATCTTGGTACAAACAGGTATTCAGGTCTTGAATTATCGGCAACATTTCAAAACAATTATAAAGATTTTAATTATGCCGTTTCTGCAAATGCATCATTAGAACAAACGAAAGTTATTTATAGTGATGAGATAAATGAAAAGTATGCATGGAATGTGCGCACCGGCCAGCCGGTTGGTATAACATTCGGTTATATAGCTGAAGGCTTAATACAAACAGAACAGGAAGCAGAAACAAGCCCGCATCCTGCTGGTTATACGTTGCAGCCCGGCGATATAAAATATAAAGATCTTAATGCTGATGGTTTGATTGATCAATATGATCAAACTGCCATTGGTGAAACAAAACCGTTAATATATTATGGCGTTACCGGCAACATAAGTTACAAAGGTTTTGATATTAGTGTATTGTTGCAAGGTGTTGCCAACAGGGAATATTTATTGGATGATTATTCATTTGGTTTTTCAGGAAACCAACAGGCATATACATATACTGTTGGAAGATGGACGCCTGAAACCGGAACGGCATCAACTTTTCCAAGATTAACGCCCGGCACTAATGCAAATAATGATGTATCAAGCACATACTGGCAACATAACGGAGATTACTTCAGGCTTAAAAATGCAGAGATAGGTTATACCGTTCCTTTCAAATTAACCAATCATCTTAAACTACAATCTATAAGGGTTTTTGCAAATGGTTTAAATCTTTTAACCCATTCAAATTTTTCGCGTGTTGATCCTGAAGTGTATTGGCAAACATATCCAATAGAATGTGTAATAAATTTTGGAATCAATGTTAAGTTTTAAGTAAGAATAATATGAAAAAATATATAGCCATATTCGTTTTTACTGCAGGGTTTTTAATAGCATTAAGTTCCTGCAGAAAATATGAAGATGTTCCTGTTGAAACTGTAACGCCCGATTATATCTGGGACACAAAAGATTCTAATGGCATTTATTCAAGCCAATATCTTTTCAATATTTATGCATCATTGATTGATGGTCAAAACCGTATATACAGGGATTTTTTAGATGCCGGTTCTGATGATGCTGTTACATCTCAAACATCAGCAGCGCCAATAACATTATTAGCAACAAATGGTATCACCATATTTAATAATCCCGATGATGCCTGGACAAGAAGTTATGCCGGCATAAGAGAAGCAACAAACTTCCTCAACAACTTTGGTGTTGTGCCTTTAAAAAACACGTATGAAAAACGTTCCTGGTTTGGTGAGGCAAGAGTGTTACGGGCATATTTTTATTGGGAACTTGTAAAGCGTTACGGCGGCGTACCAATATTGGGTGATTCTTTATTAACGATTGATGATAATATTCAAATTCCAAGAAGTTCTTTTGAAACATGTGTTAATTATATAGTGAACGAATGCGATCGTGCAAGAGATAGTTTGCGCGATGATCCTGTTGACGATGCTAATTATGGAAGGTTTACAAAAGATGGTGCGCTTGCATTAAAAGCACATGTGTTACTTTTTGCTGCAAGCAAATTGTATAACGGTGGTAATGTTGGCGATTCATTAAATGGTTATGCAGCTTACGATGCTAACCGATGGAAGTTAGCTGCAGATGCTGCTAAACAAATTATGGATGAAGGTCATTACGTTTTACAGGATAGTTTCCCTGAAATCTTTATTATTCAGCGCAGTCCTGAAGTGATTTATGCAAAGGCAAACACGCTTGGCCAGCAAATTGAAACATCAAATGGCCCGATCAATTTTTCAACTGCACCGGGTACAGGTAACACAAGCCCTACGCAGGAATTAGTAGATGCTTATGGAATGTCTAATGGTTTACCAATTACAGATCCAAATTCGGGCTATGATCCAAACAATCCTTACGCAAACAGAGACCCGCGTTTAACATACACTGTTTTTTATAACGGAGCACAATGGCTGAGTACACAAATACAAACATTTAACGGCGGCATAAACAGGCCCGGTGGTGTAACTACACAAACGCAAACAGGTTATTATATGCGCAAGTTTATGGGCAATTTTGAAAATGCAACGAGGTATGAAGATCATTATCATGACTGGATATTTTTTCGTTATGCAGAAATATTACTGAATTATGCTGAAGCTGAAAATGAATATAGCGGGCCTGCTGATGATGTGTTTACTGCAGTTGAAAGCATTCGCAAACGGGCAAGGTTGGATCCTTATACTTTAGATCATAATATTTCGCAGGATTCACTGCGCACAGTTATAAGAAATGAACGGCATAAAGAATTTGCTTTTGAAGAACAACGCTATTGGGATATACGCCGGTGGAAAATTGCAGGCGAAGCATACAATAATGATTTACATGGCATCAGCATAACTAAAACAACAGGCGGACTTTTATACAATGTTGTTCCTGTTTTAAATTCTGCTTTTGATGAGTCTAAAATGTATTTCTATCCAATACCAAATACAGAAGTGCTAAGCAATTCTAAAATGCGCCAGAACCCGGGTTGGTAAAATTGTATTCAATAATATGAACAGTATAAGCAATGCAACAGGCATATAAAAAAACAAAAAACAAACAGATGAAAAGATCTTTTTCATTCATATCACTACTAACGCTTTGTATGTTTTTTGCTATGAATGCAAAATCACAAACAGTTAAAGGCACTGTGAAAGATGCATCCGGCCCATTGTCATCTGCTTCTGTTATTGAAAAAGGACTAAATACAAACGGTACTGCAACAGATGAAAATGGAAATTTTACTATTACATTAAGAGGCACTTCAGTAACATTAATTGTATCACATGTTGGTTATGCAACACAAGAAGTAAAAATTGATAACGCAGGTAAATCTCAGCAGATAATATTACAACCAAACGATCAGGGGCTTGACCAGGTTGTTGTTGTTGGTTATGGAACTAAAAAACGTGTTACAAATACAGGTGCTGTAAGTTCTATTTCAGGTGATGCAATAAGGCATATACCAACGGCTGCTGTTCAAAATACATTGCAGGGAAAAGTGCCGGGAGTTTTTGCTGTACAACGCGGCGGCCAGCCTGGAAAAGATGCGTCAGATTTTTTTATACGCGGCATCAGCTCATTAAATCCTGATGGTAATAAACCATTAATTATTGTTGATGATATTGAATACACTTACGAACAACTTTCTCAAATAAATGTAAATGAAATTGAAAGTATTTCTATTTTGAAAGATGCATCAACCACAGCAGTGTATGGTATTAAAGGTGCGAATGGTGTATTGATCGTTAAAACCCGCAGAGGTGCAACAGGAACACCACAGGTAAACGTTCGTGTTGAAGGAGGTGCAAACTCACCAACAAAGGTTCCTAAGTTTTTAGATGCTTATCAATCTGCATCTCTTGTAAACGAAGCGCTGTCGAATGATGGCTTGCAGTCACAATTTTCTCAATATGCGTTAGATAGATATAAAGCACATGATCAGCCCTATCTTTATCCTGATGTGAATTGGTACGATGAAGTATTTAAAAAAGGCTCATTACAGGCAAATACAAATGTTGATATTTCGGGCGGAACAGAAAGTGTAAAATATTTTATTTCAGCTGGTGCTTTTACACAAAACGGTAATCTTCAAAACTTTTCTGATCCGCGCAACCAGGGCGTTGATAATAATTATTTTTATCACCGTTATAATTTCAGAAGTAATCTTGATATACAGGCCACCAATACTTTAAAATTAAGGCTGGATGTTTCAGGAAGATTTGGGCAAATTAATGAACCATTATTTTATCCAAACGTAACTGCCAACAGCGTCATGTCTGAAATATATAATTATCAAATTATAACACCTTATGCTGCGCCGGTTTTAAATCCTGATGGAAGTTATGCTTACGCTTATGGCCCTAATCTTTCAAATGTTCCAACCTTAAATGCAAGGCTTGCAACAATGGGTTATACAAGAAATAGCAGAACAGATTTTAATGTATTGTTTGATGTAACGCAAAAGCTCGATGTAATCACAAGAGGTTTATTGCTTGATGTGCGTGTTGCTTATGCAGGAACTAATGATATTACAAGAACACAATCACGCTCAAAAACACCGCCTGCTTATCATTACGATTCAACAGGAAATTATACACTTGATAAAAATAGTTTGTATGAATTAGCGCCGTTTGCACTTTCAGGCAGTAATGATCTTTTTGATAAACGTCTTAACCTGCAAGCACTTCTTAATTATGACAGAACATTTGGCGCAAATCATTTCTACGGGCTGGTGTTAGTTAACCAGGAATCTTATGTTACAAAAAACGGAACAGCTTTGGACGTTCCGCAAAAATTGCGCGGCTTTACAACAAAACTTGGTTATGATTATAAACAAAAATATTTAGTTGATTTTAATGCAGGTTATAATGGTTCAGATCGTTTTGGCAGCGGCCATCGTTATGGATTTTTTCCTGCAGGAAGTGTAGGCTGGAATTTAGCGCAGGAAGGTTTTTTCAAAAACACATTTCCTGTTATACAATTATTTAAAATAAGAGCTTCTTATGGTTTGGTTGGTTCAGATGCTGTGATTGATAACCGTTATTTATACCAACAGGTTTACGTAAGGCAGCCTTTTCCAAATTATTTTTTTGGAACGAACAGCAATCCAACTTCAGGTATTTATGAAGGCAGTTTAGGAAATCCTAATGTAACATGGGAAAAATCAAAAAAGAAAGATATTGGCCTTGATGTAAATATGTTCAATGATAAGATATCAATTTCATTGGATTATTTCAATGAGTTCCGGTACGATCAATTATTTTTTCCAGGCTCAGTTTCAAACATTATTGGCGTTGGTCTTGCAAGGCAAAATCTTGCCAGTGTTCGTAATCATGGTTATGAAGGTTCTATACGTTTTCAAAGTGCGGTTGGTAAAGTTTCGTATGATATAACAGGCGTATTTTCTTATGCAAAAAATAAAATAATTTATGAAGATGAACCTGCGCAGGCTTATCCATGGTTGGCAAGAACAGGCCATCCAATCGGTCAGCCTTTTGGTTATACATGGATAGGATTTTATGAAAGCCGCGATGATATTGATAAAAGTGCAAAGCCAAATATTGATGCAAGCAATATTAAACCAGGCGATTTAAAATATAAAGATTTGAATGGTGATGGCGTTATTGATGAACGCGACCAGGGACCGATTGGCAAACCTAATATTCCGAATCTTAGCGCCGGCATTACTTTCGGCGTGCACTATAAAGGTGTTGACTTAAGTGTATTATTCCAGGGAGTATTTAATTATAGTTTTTCTGTGTCAGGCATTGGTATTCAGCCTTTTCAAAGCCAATGGCAACCTGTTCATGAGTTAAGATGGACGACAGAAAACACAGCCAATGCAAAATTCCCAAGGTTAAGTTCTGATGCTTCATATGAAAGTAGCCCCACAGCATACCCATCAAATTTTTGGTTGCTCAATGCAATGTATGTGCGCATGAAAACGGTTGAACTGGGATACCAACTTCCCAAAAAATGGCTGCCGTTAAAAATTAATAATGCAAGATTTTATTTTAGCGGATATAACCTGTTAACATGGACAAATTTCAAATTATATCAGCAAGATCCTGAAGTTGCATCTAACACAGTTGGTGATGCATATTTAAATCAACGCGTATTGAATGTTGGTTTGCAGGTTGGTTTGTAATAAATTGATTAGAAAATTCAACCTGCATTAAAACACTTTAATGCAGCTTTTTATTTGCATTCAACTTTGGAGCAATCAAATACAAAAACACGCCACAAGCAAAACAAAAAACAGAAAGTATCTCGGCTTGTGTTGGATGAAGTCCAAGAAAATTATAACGAACATCAACACGTATCTGCTCAATAAACAATCGTTCAACAGCCATGAACATTAAATAAAACGCAGAAATTCTTCCCGCAAGTTTTACTCGTTTTCTTATCAGCATTAAAATAGAAAATAATATCAATCCAATTATTAATTCATACAACGGAGTTGGATAAACACCAACTGCTAATTTATTGCAGTAATCATCCCATGTGCAATGCTGTATATAAATTCCTTTATGTAAAATGTTGTGCGGATAGTTATAACTCCACAACCAATTTGGTAACCAGGAAAAAGGTTTTGCATGAATATTATTTATTCCCCAATCACCATCACCAGAAATTTGACAACCTAATCTTCCCAAAGAATAACTCAATATTAATGAGGGCGCCAATGCATCAGCTATTCGCATTCGCTGCACGCCAAATTTGTAATGATAAAACCACATCGCAAATGTGGCAACAATAAAACCACCAAGAAATGCAAAGCCATTTGATGAGAAAATTTGTGCAAGAGGATCATGAATAAATGCATTCCAGTTTTCCATCAATCCAAAAAATTTTGCGCCTATAATGCCGGATAAAGCCGCTACCAAAATTGCATGCGGAACATATTCGTGCGGATAAATTTTTACTGTTTCTTTTTGCGGAACCGTTAGCTTTTGTTTATATCCGGTATAAAATGTAATAAGCGCCCAAACACTTCCGCATGCAATGCCGGCGATCAAATTCCCCTGTAATGAAAAAAAATAATCAGTATTATTTTGAACAGAAGATTGATTGATGAACAAACCAATTAACTTAAAACCTGCAATAAATCCAAGCAAAAAATGAAATAATATACGCTTGATATTTGCGCCATTACCAACAATAACTGTTTCGGTTCTGTATGTTAGTTCACCATTTTTCTCTTTACGTTTTAATTCATATTCCCAAAGCCATGCGCCAGGCAAAAATGCAAGCGCCATAAAAAAACCTGCAGAACTAACAGACTTTAAAAAAGGAATGCTTAAGCCAAAGAGTTCTTTAATTAAGTAATATAAATTGGGATACATTATTGTACGAATGATAATTTATGAAGATAGAATTATCATGTACATCATGATGCAATTATTCCGAATAAGAAAACTTTTTACCCGCAGTCAATTCTTTATAATTATCTGTTCTAAAAGGCGCAACCGGCAAACCTTGTTTATTATATAAATCAACATCATTCGGGCTATCGCTCCATAAATATCTAACTGCAACTGGCGATGTTACATTTGAGTTATAAACAACGATTGAATAATTATTTTTTACATAAGCTTTCGCCCAGTGAAATACACTATCGTTGCCGGCAATTGCAAAACCATGCACATAACCATATTTGTCTTTACAGATAAAATTATCCGTGAATTCAATTACAATACTGTCGCCATCAACATGCATATTTTTATATAAAGGACTTGTATGCATTGAATCAATTCCATAAGCAACTTTTAATGCAGTTGCACCAAGCCTGTTACCAACAACCAGTTTATTATGTGGATGAAGATTATCGGCTTCACCAACATCAATCGTTACCGCCATACCTGTATTTTGTAATGATAATGCTGCTGCCTGTGCTTCGCGTTCTTCAGCCCATTCGCTTTGTTCAGGTTCAGTTGGATCTTTGCCAAGATTGGGAAGTTGCACAAAAAGAAACGGCAAATCACCCTGGTTAAATTGTTCGCGCCAGTCTTTTATCATTGCAGGAAAAAGTTGTTTATATTCTTCTGCTCTGCCTGTGTTTGCTTCACCCTGGTACCAAATAAATCCTTTAATAGATAACTGCGTTAATGGTGCAATATTCGCGTTGTATAAAATGGTTGGTGTACCAAAAATATATGCGTTTGCAACCAATGGTTTTTTAAACTTCGATGCATCTATTTGAACGCCTTTTTTATACTTCCATTCACCAGCCCAATATGGAGTCCAAAACATATTGTACATACCACCTTTTCCGCCTGCATCAAACACACGCACTACAACAATATTGTCTTTTGGTTTGATGATGCTATCAGGAATTTTAAATGTTGTCATATTCATATTGCCGTAAGCTTCACCAACTTTAATTCCATTTACCCAACAAATATGATAATCATCAACCTGGCCCAAATTTATATTTGCATTACCAAAAAAATCCTTTGGAAAAGAATCATAACTTTTCCTGAACCACACTGAACCATCATAATCTTTCAGCTCGTTATCTTCCCAATGCGAAGGTTGATTCATGGTTTTCCAATCGCTGATATCTGTTT
>JBDUBY010000343.1:0-5960 GCA_040003735.1 Parafilimonas sp. | reverse complement strand
CACCCAAAACAAAAATTATTGGTGTTGAACCTGAAGGCGCTCCATCAATGTATAAAGCTTTCGAAGAAGGTAAGCCCGTAACACTTACATCAATTGATACATTTGTTGATGGTGCTTCTGTAAAACGCACCGGCGATCTTACATTTTCAATTTGTAAAGACGTGTTGGATGAACTGCATCTTGTGCCGGAAGGCAAAGTTTGTTCAACTATTTTAAAATTATATTCTGAAGATGCGATTGTTGCAGAACCAGCCGGTGCTTTAACCGTTAGTGCTTTAGACGATTTTGCAACAGAGATAAAAGGTAAGAATATTGTATGCGTTGTTAGTGGCGGCAATAATGATATCGATCGCATGCAGGAAATAAAAGAACGTTCTCTTCAATACGAGGGCTTGAAACATTATTTCTTAATCAGGTTTGCACAGCGGCCTGGTGCATTAAAAGAATTTGTAAACAATGTACTTGGTCCGGATGATGATATTACTCGCTTCGAGTATATGCAAAAACATAATAAGGAAAAGGGCTCGGCTTTGGTTGGCATCGAACTTAAAAGGAAAGAAGATTACGATGCATTGCTTATCAATTTAAAAAAATCACACATCAGTTATACAGAATTAAAAAAAGATGATGGTATGTTTGGATATGTTGTTTAAATAAGAACCTAATTTTGTTTCTTAATCATTCATATTGCTAAAAGCTATTATTCCGTTTTACATTGTCTGCTTTGGATTATACGTACTTTTTACCCGCCAGCCAGATTACCAGGATGGTGAGTTTACTCCCGGCGTTATTCATTTTATAAAAGATAGTAGAACACAGAAGCCTGTTGCAAAAGCAATTTTTTCAATTGATAATTTGCAGGATACGGTTAATGCATATTATCCTCTACGTCATTTAACTCAAGGCCAGCACGTAAATATTATTTATCAAACTTCTGAGCCATCAAAAGCGGCTGTTTATACGTGGTGGGGCTATTGGCTGCAATGGGATGAAATACTGGCATCAGTTTTAATACCAGTTATATTGTTGTATGCAGCTAAAGCAATTACTGCAGGCCCAACACCGGAAGCCATAGTAGAAGAATTAGAAATGCGCAAACCTAAACGAAAAAAATACGATTAATGAAAACCATCGCGTTACTTTTTTGCAGCAATACATTTATGACGTTTGCCTGGTACTGGCATCTTAAAGCTACTGATGTTTCTTTGTGGAAAGTAATTTTAATAAGCTGGGGATTGGCTTTGTTTGAATATTGCCTTGCAGTGCCTGCAAACCGTATTGGCTTTGAAAAAGGATGGAACGGTTTTCAGCTTAAAATTGTTCAGGAAGTAGTTACGCTGATCGTATTTAGTGTTTTTGCGGTGTTCTACCTGAAAGAACCGTTGCAATGGAAATACGCAATCAGTTTTCTTTTTATTCTTGGCGCTGTTTATTTTGCTTTTAAATAAAAGAAGGGTGACCGCATCCCGCTGGCCACCCTGATTTAACCCTGCTGCAAAAGTTCAAATATTTTTAAAGAATTATAATCGCTTAATTAAATAATAGACCTCGCACTTTTTTCAGGGTTTAATCCAAAAAAAAATTTATTTTATTTTTTTCTGGATTAAAATTTTATCTGCGGCTAAGCATTTTGTTCACGCTTATTTACATTGCAACTTTGCACCAAACATAACTGATGAAATTACCTATTTATATTGCCGATGCTTTTACAGATAAGTTATTTGGAGGAAACCCAGCCGCGGTTTGCCCTTTGCACGAATGGCTGCCTGTAAAAACAATGCAAACAATTGCTGCAGAAAATAATCTTTCCGAAACAGCTTTTATTATTGAAGAAGATGATCATTATCGCATTCGCTGGTTTACGCCGGCGACAGAAGTTAATTTATGCGGCCATGCTACTTTAGCCAGCGCACATATTTTTTATACTGAACTCGGGCATACTAAACCAGAAATTTGGTTTGAATCGCATAGTGGAATGTTGAAAGTTATACATAAGGGCACTCACACATATACGCTTGATTTTCCCTCAAATCCTCCCGAACAAACATCTGAAATTCCCGAAGGGCTTTTTGAAGGCCTGGGAATTGAACATGCACCCGTGTTTAAGACTTCATTTGATTATATGGTTGTACTGCTGTCACAACAAAAAATCGAATCTTTAAAACCAAATTTTTCTGCTTTGACAAAAGTAAAAGCAAGAGGCGTTATCACCACTGCAAAAGGTAATGAAGCAGATTTTGTATCAAGATGTTTTTATCCGCAGAGCGGCGTGAATGAAGATCCAGTTACAGGGTCGGCACATACTATTATGGTTCCCTATTGGGCAAAAGAATTAGGCAAAACAAATTTTAAAGCAATCCAGCTTTCAAAACGTAAAGGTTATTTGGAGTGTGAATTAATAAACAATCGTGTATTGATGAGCGGAAATGCAGTTACTTATATGAAAGGCGAATATGAAATTTAGTTATGGATTCAGAAAAAAAAATAAGTATTTACACAGATGGAGCAGCCCGTGGCAATCCGGGACCGGGTGGCTATGGAGCGATTTTAATTTGGGGTGACAATATCAAAGAGTTATCTGCAGGCTATCGTTTAACTACAAATAACAGGATGGAACTGCTGGCTGTAATTGCTGCCCTTAAAGCTTTAAAAAAACAAAACGTACCTGTTACGATTTATACAGACAGTCAATATGTATTAAATTCTGTTGAAAAAAAATGGCTTAATAACTGGATGCGAACTGATTTTAAAGGTGGTAAAAAGAATAAAGATTTGTGGACGGAATATTATCATCTTGCAAAAAATTTTTCAATAAAATTTATTTGGGTGAAAGGTCATGCTGAAAATTTTTATAACAATCGCTGCGATGAATTAGCAACAGCTGCAGCCGATGGAGGAAATTTATTGATTGATGAAGGCTATGAACAAATCCAAAGCAGGTTGCTGTAACGGATTAACTTATTTTTGCGCCCCTAAATAAAAGATTCAATAAACTGATTCTTATAAGATTAAACTTTTATGAAAGTAATGAAATTTGGCGGCACCAGCGTTGGAACGCCGCAACGTATGAACCAGGTGTTACAATTAATTAATGCTGATGATTCTTCAAAAATTGTTGTATTAAGCGCTCTTAGCGGAACAACAAATGCATTGGTTAACATCAGCAGCGCTATTGCAGAAGGTTATCGTAGTGATGCTAAACTCAAAATTGGTGAATTAGAAGATCATTATAGAAATTTTGTTGAGACACTTGTTCAAACTGAAGACGCAAGGCAAAAAGCTAATGCAATTGTTTCAGAACATTTCGAATTTTTAAATATCATTTTAAAAATATCTTTTAGTGAAGCTTTGAATAAAGATATTCTTGCACAGGGAGAACTACTAAGCACCAAATTGTTCTGTATTTTTCTTGAAGAAAAAAATATCGATCATGCATTATTACCGGCGTTAGAATTTATGAGCATTGATGCAAGCGGAGAGCCGCAAATAGGAAGCATTAAAGTAAAATTAAGCCAGCTATTACAACAACGCCCTCATCAAAAACTCTTTGTTACACAAGGTTATATATGCCGCAACTCGAAAGGCGAAGTGGATAATTTAAAACGTGGCGGAAGTGATTATTCAGCTTCGCTTATTGCAGCCGCTTTACAGGCAGAAGTTTGTGAAATATGGACGGATATAAATGGTTTACATAATAATGATCCGCGTATTGTAGAAAAGACAGTTCCGGTTGAGCATTTAAGTTTTGACGAGGCCGCAGAGCTTGCCTATTTTGGCGCAAAGATTTTGCACCCGGCATGTATCTGGCCCGCACGCTCATACAACATACCTGTGAAATTATTAAACACAATGCAGCCGGATGCCGCTGGTACAACTATTAAACAAGCTGCAATGAGTGTAGGTGTAAAAGCTGTTGCAGCAAAAGACGGTATCATCGCTATAAAAATAAAAAGCAGCAGGATGCTTTTGGCCTATGGATTTTTGCGTAAAATTTTTGAAGTATTTGAGAAATATAAAACATCTATTGACATGATAACAACTTCTGAAGTTGCAGTTTCTGTTACAATAGATGATTCCACAAACCTTCAACATATTCTGAAAGAATTGCAGCCATTAGGAACAGTTGAAACCGACACAGACCAAACAATAATTTCCATTGTAGGAAATGAAATTGCTCAGTCGTCTGACATTTTAAAAAAATTATTTAATTCAATAAATGATATCCCTGTAAGAATGGTTAGTTATGGGGGAAGCCATCACAATATATCTTTGCTTATTCCATCAAGCTACAAGCAAAAAGCTTTACAATCAATTAATTCCGGCGTATTTGGATTGTAAGTTTTAGTCTGTTTTCAAACTTATTATTATTAAAACGATATATCTGAAACTTGTTTGATAAGATATTTAATTCACTAATACTCCACAAATTTTATAAAAATTCTGGTTTAAATATAAAAAATACTTGACTTCATTAAAAATTTGTTTGCTTTGCTGCAAACTAAAATTTTATAAAGTATGTCTTTACGCTTTCAGGCAATAAGTAACCTAAACGGAGAGGCAGCCAACGCTCCGGTAAAAGGTTCTACCAGGATTACTGCAATTTTTGGCGAAAATGTATTTACTCAAAAAACTGCCCGTGAGTTTTTAAGTAATGAAGCCTATAAGAGTCTTACGACAAGTATTAAAGAAGCAAAAAAAATAGATCGCTCTGTTGCCAACCAAATTGCAACGGGCATTCGCTCATGGGCTGAGGCAAAAGGCGTTACACATTTCACGCATTGGTTTCAGCCATTAACAGGGACAACTGCGGAAAAACATGATTCTTTTTTTACTTTAAAAGGTGATGGAACAGCAATAGAAGAATTCGATGGCGCAGCATTAATTCAACAGGAACCGGATGCATCCTCATTTCCCAGCGGTGGTTTAAGAGCAACTTTTGAGGCGCGTGGATACACAGCCTGGGATCCGTCATCTCCACCATTTATTATGGAAATCGGAGAGGGCAAAACATTATGTATACCAACCATCTTCGTTTCTTATACAGGCGAATCGCTTGATTATAAAGCGCCGTTGCTTAAAGCGCTTGAAGCGATGAATAAATCAGCGGTTGAAGTTTGCAATTTCTTTGATAAAAATGTTTCGCGTGTTACCGCAACCTTAGGTTGGGAACAGGAATACTTTGTAATTGATGAAGGATTAGCAAACGCACGACCTGATTTGGTTTTAACCGGCAGAACTGTTTTTGGCGCTTCGCCGGCAAAGGGTCAGCAATTAGAAGATCATTATTTCGGTTCGATACCAGAAAGAGTTTACGCATTTATGCGTGATTTTGAAGAAGAGGCTTATAAACTTGGCATTCCTTTACGCACAAGGCATAATGAAGTTGCTCCTTCGCAATTTGAATGCGCTCCGATTTTTGAAGATGTAAATCTTGCAGTAGATCATAATATTTTATTGATGGATATTATGGATCGTGTGGCACGCAGGCATAGTTTAAGAGTATTGTTGCATGAAAAACCTTTTGCCGGAATTAATGGTAACGGCAAACACAATAACTGGAGCATGGCAACAGATACCGGCGTTAATTTATTAGCACCCGGAAAAACGCCAAAGACCAATCTAATGTTCTTAACCTTTTTTGTAAATACAATTAAGGCTGTTCATGATTATTCTGATATTTTGCGTGCTGCTATCGCATCCGAGCCAAACGATCATAGGTTGGGGGCCAACGAGGCGCCACCGGCAATTATTTCCGTATTCATTGGCGAATATCTCACGAATGTTTTAAACGATATTGAAACAAGAGTTGGCGATAAATTTGACGAGCAGGATGAAGCTATTTTAAAGCTTGATCTTCATCGCAGCATTCCTGAATTATTATTAGATAATACAGATCGTAACCGCACTTCTCCTTTTGCTTTTACAGGAAATAAATTTGAATTTCGTGCTGTTGGTTCTTC
>JBDUBY010000179.1:0-1802 GCA_040003735.1 Parafilimonas sp. | reverse complement strand
CTGTACGCAGAAGTTCTGTAAAGAATTTTGCCATCTTTTGTAAAGCTGCAGGCATGAATATAACGGCTGCCGAAGTCGTACGTAATACGTTTTGGAACGCCGCCATCAATATTCATAATATACAATTCTGAAACGCCTTCATACTGACCCGTAAAAACAATTTGCTTTCCATCGGGAGAAATGATCGGATCAGTTTCTAAACCATCGTTGGTAGTAATGCGTTGCGATAAACCTGTGTTAATATCATACTTCCATAAATCACCTTCGGCAGTAAATATTATTGTGTTTTGATGAATACAGGGATTTCGATAATAACCTTTTTGCTGGCTGTAACTAACACTGAAAAAAAATATAGACAAAAATATAAATGCGAATCTATAATTCATAAACAGTTTTTAAGATTTGAAAGTAATGAATTTACTGCAAGCTTTTATTGTCCGTTCAAGAACACATTTATACCATTCTAAAACATCAAATCAATCTAATAAAAAAGAACCCTGACTAAAATCAGGGTTATATAAATCTGTTTACAATCAAAATAAGAGTACGGGTTGAATCTAAAACACCTGCTAAAACATATTATTCTAAAATTATTTTACCTGTCATTACCTGGTGGATAGAACAATAATAATCTTCATCTTTTGTTATCACCTTCTTCCACGATTTTCCAGGCGGAAGCAGTGAAGAAGACCATGAATGATTTTTTTGTTCTGTTATATCATGCGCCACCATATCATTATTTACCCACATTATTGTATCGCCACTATGTACCGCAATATCTGCAGGCGAGAATTTCATTTGAAAAATATTAATGGTGTAGAGAGATGGAGCAAGTTTTACTTCAGGCTTTTCTGTTACAACATTGTTTTCATTTGGGGAAGAGCAGCCTGTTATGATCACCGTTGCAAACATGAAAAGGCTGCTCTTAAATAAGATATTCATCATCATTTGCCAAAACTTTTTTGCAACATTTCAGCATGCTCAAGATGTGTTTTAAGCACGGGCAACACGTTCTGTAAAAGATCTTTCAATTCTTTATTATTTGCATCAGGTATTAATACAGTTTCTACTTCTGCAATTACTGCTTTGTGATAAGCAACTTCATTATCTATGTATGCTTTATTAAATGCATCACCAGATTTAGATGACAGCATTTTTTTTGTGCCGGAAGCATTTGATAGTAATTTTTTGCTAACTGCATTATCTTTTGGTGTTACGCCGAGTTTTGTAACTAACGCCACTGCCTGATCTATTACCGATTTATGATCAGTAGCCATTGTTTCAGCAAATTTTAAAATATCGGCGTTGATTGATTTTGTTTTTGCAATAGTCGCAAAATCAATATCGTTTTGATTCGCCACTACAGCTACAGAAGCGATTTCAGCATCAGAAAGTTTTACAGTGCTTTGCGCAAAAACATGTGCTGGCATGTATAAGCTTACGCTCAACACTAACATGCCCGTAAGCATTTTAATTTTTTTCATTACATTATTTGTTTAGATAATAATAGAGTACGTGGCAGGCAAAAAGGTTACAGTAGTTTTTAGAATTATCCAAAACATTAATAAGGAAATGTACAAGTTGGCTAAGCGAAAGTATTATTCCGCAGGCTTTATAACCTCGTTATAATATTTGCAAACAGGCCTCATTAAACATTCTTCGCATTTGGGTGTTGGCCTGCAAATTTCCCGGCCTAAAAAAGACATTGCCATTCCTGCGTCCCATTCACTTTTTGGTAATGTATCCATCATTTGTTTTTCGATCTTTTTTGGATCTATACCGGTTGCAATTCCCAATCTTGG
>JBDUBY010000426.1:0-20215 GCA_040003735.1 Parafilimonas sp. | reverse complement strand
AAATATTTAGTTGAATCAAGCAAAGAATATCCAATCAGCATAAACGGAAAATTGCGTACAACGTTGAATATTTCTTTAGATGCTTCAGAACGTGAAGTAAAAGAAATGGTGTTGAAAAATGATGTTGTACAAAAATGGTTAGAAGGAAAAGAACCAAAGAAATTCATCTTTATAAAAAACAAAATGGTGAACGTTGTTATCTAATTTCATTTCAATTTTATGAAAAACTTATTGCTTTGTTTTTCTATAACAATGCTGATATGTAGTATGTGCGCATGCAAGCAACCTGTAAAAAATGATAAAATAAAAAATGGTATAGAAATTTATGAAGATGGTTTACATGCAGAACAAGCTTTTCTTACAAACGGCGATTCAACATATATTAACGATGACAATAAAGTGCAGGTTGGTGAGCGTGTTTGTTTGCGTTTAGTTGTAAATGGCTGGAAAGAAAAAAATGATAAAGTTTTTATGGATGCTTCGCAAAAAGTAACTACGGGTTCAGGCGTTGCATTAACTGAAAATCCTTCCATATTTGGAATAAAACTTATGTTGGGAACATTGCCGGAAGATGCACATCATGTGTTGCTGTATCAAACAATTGGCAGGCTTGATAAACCTGGTGATTATATTTTAATATCTTTTAAAGTTTGGGATAAAACAACCAAAAAATCTTTATCTGGTTCGTATAAATTATACTTATAAACCTTTAAGGTTTTCCAAACCTTTAAGGTTTATTGTTGCCATAAAAATATACCGTACAAGGGAGTGACACAAGGAACGATGCCATACTTTCAATTGCTGGTTACATAAAAATCCTTCTTACAATTATTATTGTTTCTTTGCAACTCAAAAAAATTTCTGAATGCTTGTTATAGGATTAATTCGTGAAGGGAAAACGCCGGCTGATAATCGTGTTGCATTAACGCCATCGCAATGCAGGTGGCTTTTAAAAAATACTGATTTTAAAATTATTGTTCAGCCTTCTGACAAACGTTGTTATTCAGATAAAGAATATGAGCAAGCTGGTGTTGAATTAAAAGAAAATATTGCTGAAGCTGATTTATTGCTTGGCATAAAAGAGGTGCCGGTTGATATGCTGCATTCTGCAAAAACATACATGTTTTTTTCGCACACAAAAAAAGCACAGCCATACAATCAAAAGCTGATGCATGCAATGGTTGAAAAAAATATAACGCTTATTGATTATGAATGTTTGGAACATGAAGATGGACAGCGTATAATTGGCTTTGGTTTTTTTGCAGGAATTGTTGGTGCGCATAACGGAATTATGGCTTATGGTGAACGTACAAAACAGTTCAAGCTCGACAGGGTTTTTAAACAAAAAGATTACCGCGAATTAATTCATACATACTTCGGTTTAAAATTACCTAATATAAAAATTGCAGTTACAGGAAGCGGCCGCGTTGCACATGGCATTCTTGAAATTATGAACCTGCTTGATGTGCAGGAAGTTGAGTCAGAAGAATATTTAACTAAAGAATTTTCGTATCCTGTTTATGTGCATTTAAAAGGTTCAACGTTATATACACACAAAGAAAAGCGAACATATTCAAGAGAAGATTTTCATAAAAACCCACAGCATTATGAATGTTTGTTTCAGCCTTATTGCGCGCAAACTGATATTTTAATGAATGGCGTGTACTGGGATAAAAATATTCCGCGTTTGTTTGAAAAAGAAGATATACAGCGAAGCGATTTTCGCATTCAAACAATTGCAGATATTACCGATGATGCAAGCGGAAGTGTGCCTGTAAACTTTGGCGATTGCAGTATGATGGATCCTGTTTATGGCATTGATAAAGAAACTTTCGCAAAAACAAAACCTTACTTAAACACAGGCATTGATGTGATGGCGGTTGGTAATTTGCCAAATGAATTGCCGCGTGATGCAAGCCGGTTTTTTGGTGAACAACTGATAAAACATGTTTTGGGAGATTACATAAAAGGCAGCAACATTATAGAAAATGCAACCATTTTAAAACATGGAAAACTTACATCTTATTTTGAATATCTTCACGATTATGCTTATTAGATAACTGTTAATTTGTTTTTTATGTAACCAGCTTCAGTAATGCTATTAAGCTTCGTTGTGTCACTCCCTTGTACATTTAATTTTCATGGCAACATAATTTATACACGCTAATTAAGCGTAACAACTCATTGCGGCAAGAGATTTGAGTTTAAATAATACGTTCACCTTAATTTCGAACAATAGCCACAATGAAAATGAAAAGAAGCAAATTCCCTGGGTTTAAATTTTTTATAATAGCTGGTTCAATTTTTTACACATCCTGCAACAGCCAGGATCAATATACATCGCCCAAAGGCTACAATCTTGAAAATCCTGTAAAAGTGAATCTTAAATCAAATCTTGATGAGATATCAGGCATAAATTATTATGCAAAGGATACAAGCGTTTTTGCCATCAGCGATGCATCAGGTGAGTTATATAAAATCTTTCCTGATAGAAATGTAATGGTTCAAAAATGGAAGTTTGGAAAGAACCAGGATTATGAAGACCTGCAGCTACATGATAGCATCTTTTATATTTTATCAAGCAGCGGAAATATTGTGCGTATAAAATTTATTACTGCAGATTCGCTTCAAACTTTTGAGTACAATTTTCCTGAACAAAAAGTAGAGTTTGAAACTTTATATTTCGATTCATCTTTAAACCAGCTTATACTTATTTGTAAAGATTGTAAAGAAGATAAAAAGAAAGAAGTAAGCACTTTTGCATTTGATATTGCAACACAGAAATATACTAATGGACCTTACAAAATTGATGCGGATAAAATAGCTGCGATGTTGCATGAAGACAAAATAAAGTTTAAGCCTTCTGCAGCAGCAATAAATCCATTAACGCATGAACTTTATATTCTATCATCAGTAAACAAAGCAATTGTTGTTGCTGATAAAAATGGAAATGTAAAAAATGTGTACGAATTAAATCCTTCAAAATATAAGCAACCTGAAGGAATAGCATTTACACCTAAAGGAGATTTATTAATTTCAAACGAATCGGCAAAAGAAGGCGCTGCAAATATTTTAATTATAAAATATAAAAAGAAATCTGCTTGAGAAGAATTTTGTTTTTAATTGCAGCTTGCATATTTCATGTGCTTACTGTTGCTGCTCAGGATGATAGCATACAGGCGCGAATTGTTATTATTGGTGATGCAGGGTCTTTAAAAAAAGATGCACAAGGCAACCAAAGGCATTACGTTGTTTCAGCAGTTAAAAAAACAATTCCCCTTAATGAAAAAACAACAGTGATCTATGTTGGCGACAATTTATATTATACAGGTTTGCCAAACGAACAATTACCAAATTATGATATAAGAAGAGCAGTGCTTGATTCACAGGCTTTAATTGCAAAAGATACAAAAGCAAAAGTGTATTTTATGCCGGGCAATCATGATTGGAACCGAATGGGTCCGGGTGGTTGGGCTGCTATTAAAAGAGAACAACGTTATATTGACGGAGAAGCGCCTAATGTTGAATTTTATCCAAAAGATGGTTGCCCCGGCCCGGTTGAAGTTTCAATAAATAATGATATTACTTTAATTATTATTGATAGCCAATGGTGGTTGCAGGCTTATGAAAAACCTGGTATTGAATCAGACTGCGGTGCAAAAACAAAAGAAGAAGTGTTATCACAGATTGATGATATACTTGCAAGAAACACGAAGAAGCTTGTGATTTTTGCATGCCATCATCCATTTGCGAGTTATGGAATTCATGGTGGTTATTTTACATTAAAACAACATATTTTTCCCTTTACTGAAATGAAGAAGAATATGTACATCCCTTTGCCGGTTATTGGTTCTATCTATCCAATTACAAGAAGCGTTTTTGGAACTTCACAGGATTTGCATTCACCACAATATGAAAATATGTGGCGCGATCTGCAAGGTGTTTTAAAAAAATATCCCAATGTTATTTACATCGCCGGTCATGAACATAACCTGCAACTTATAAAAGACTCAAGCAGTTATTATTTAATCAGTGGTGCCGGCACTAACCGCACACGGGTTTCTAAAAACAAGCAACATTTATTGTATGGAGCGCAAGAATACGGTTTTGCAGAATTGCAGATTTCAAAAAATAAAAATGTAAATTATTCTTTTTATACTGTAAATGAAGACTCTGTTAAACGCACATATGACAGCACACTTGTAAATTTTGCGCACTTGCCAAAAGAAGCTGCAGATACCAAAGTTGCTACCGTATTACAACCTGTTAAAGACAGTATTGCTGTAGAAATATATCCTGCTTATGATAGTGTTTCTTCAACGCACCGATATTTTTTAGGCAACAATTATCGTAAAGAATGGGCAACGCCGGTTAAATTAAAAGTTTTAAATGTAAAAAAGCAGTTAGGTGATTTTAGTATTGAAAGTTTTGGTGGCGGAAAAGAAACGCAAACTTTGCGGCTTATTGATGCAGCTAAGAAAAACTGGGAACTGCGAACCGTAAATAAAGATCCTCAAAAATCTATTCCTGAAGATTTGCGCGGCTCTATTACAAAAGATATTGTACAGGATCTAATTTCTTCACTTCATCCTTATGCCGCATTAACTATTCCGCCAATGGCTAATGCTGTTAATGTGCCTGTTGCAAAGCCGCATTATTATTATACACCTGATGATAATGGGTTTGGAATATACCGGGAGAAATTTGCCAATAAAGTTGTTTTGCTTGAAGAGCATGATGCATCAATTGATGATAAGGATACAAAGAGCACTGCAAAAATTATTGATAAAATGATTGACGATAATGATGACCGTATTGATGAACAGGAAGTGCTGAGAGCAAGATTATTAGATATGCTTACGGGCGATTGGGACAGGCATTTTGATCAGTTCAGATGGGGTACATCAGATACAGGCAAAGGCAAATTATATTATACCATTCCGCGTGATAGAGACGAGGCATATTTTTATAATAATGGCTTATTAATGCATGTTGTTTCATCGCAAATATTGCCTTATTTAAAAAACTTTACAACAAATATAAAACGTTTGAAATGGCTTAACTGGAAGGCAAGAGATTTCGATCGTTTCTTTCTTACACAGTTAAACGAAAACGATTGGAAACTTGCGCTTGATTCATTTAAGATAAAAGAAACAGATAGTGTACTTAATACTGCTTTAAAAAGAATGCCGCCTGAAATTTATAAAATTGATAGTGCTACACTTCTTAATAAATTAAAAAGCCGGCGCGATGCATTACCGGTAAAAGGCTTGCGCTATTTTCATTATCTCAGCAAATATGTAAATGTTGTTGGCAGCAACGATCGAGAATATTTTAAAGTATTTCAGCAAAACGATAGCCTTGCTGTACATGTTTATAAGATCGAAAAAAAATCCGGCGATACTTCTTCGTTAATGTATAGCCGCGTGTTTGATAGTCATCATACAAAAGAAATAAGATTGTATGGTTTGAACGGCAATGACAGATTTTATGTTTCTCCAAATGTTTCGTCTAAAATAAAATTGCGAATGATTGGAGGCGTAGGCAATGATAGCTTTGATATAAATGGTAAAGTAAAAAATTATGTTTATGATGTAAGCAGTGAAAATAATTTTATTGGTAATAAAAACCGCACGAAAGATTTTATTTCACGTGATGTAAACGCGAATTACTATTCTCCAACAGCATTTAATTACACCGTTAATCGTTACCCGCAAATAACTGTTGGTTATAACTCAGATGATAAATGGTTGATTGGTTTTGGTGCATTAAGAAGAACGTATGGATTTAGAAAAGCGCCTTTTGCGAGTGAACAAAGACTTAATGTTTTATATGCCTTAAATAACCCTGCTTTTCAAATAAAATACCAGGGTGAGTTTAATGATGTGTTGCATAAGAAAGATATTCTTGTGCATGCTGAAATTGTTGATCCTGTTTTAAATAATTTCTTTGGCTTTGGTAATGAAACGGTGTATGATAAAAATAAAGGAATTGATTTTTATCACGTTCGTTACAGATACATAACCAGTGATATTTTAGTAAGGAAAAAATTAGGCACAATTATACAATTGATGGCCGGACCTGTTTTCTATCATTACTGGAACAATTATAATGATAACAACAATCGCATTTTGGGTAAGCCTGACTTAATAGGTTTGGATTCTTCAAGCATATATAATCAGAAATCTTATGCAGGTGGAAAATTTGATCTGCTTATCAATAATCTTGACAATGTTTTGTTACCAACGCGTGGTATAAACTGGCTTACTGAATTTACATCGCTGGGCGGTTTAAATAATAACAGCCAGCCTTATACAAGCCTCGTTTCAAACATGACAGTTCATGCTGCCGTTACTGATCCTGCAAAAGTTGTTGCAGTTTTAAAACTTGGCGGCGGCCGTATTTACAGCAAACACTATGAATATTTTCAAACATTAAATCTTGGTGCAGATAATTTTTTAAGAGGATTTAGAAAAGAACGTTTTTCGGGAACATCTATGGCGTATGCAAGTATTGAAATGCGTTTTAAACTTTTTACTTCTTCATCATATATTGTTCCGGGCGATGTTGGTGTGATTGCTTTTAATGATGTTGGAAGAGTTTGGCTTCGTGGTCAAACTTCTCACATGTGGCATGATGCGTATGGCGGCGGCATTTATTATGCTGCATATAATTATGCGCTTATTTCTGCAAGCATTGCTTATTCAAAAGAAGAACATGTGTTTAATTTTTCTCTCGGCACAAAATTTAATATAACATTCTAACTTAGGTGTATGGATAATAATCTTATTTACAAACAAGCTGAAACGTATGTAGAGCATTTGTTTGAAAAAAATTATAATGAAAAACTGCTTTATCACAATCTTGAACACACAAAGAATGTTGTTGAGCGATCAAAAGAAATCGCTGATCATTATACAATAACTGAAAGGCAAATGATGGTGTTGAATATTGCGGCATGGTTTCATGATACAGGCCAGCTTTTTACAAAAGGATTAAAAGGTCATGAAGAAAAAAGCGTTGAGTTAATGAAAAAATTTATGCATGAAAATAATGCAGATAATGAATTGATAAATGAAATTGAAGGTTGTATTATGGCAACAAAATCGCCGCGAAATCCTGTTAACTTAATACAGGAAATAATTTGTGATGCAGATACATATCATTTCGGAACCAAAGAATTTAAAGACACCAATAAAAGAATGCGTGAAGAATATGGTTTACGCGAAAAGGTTGTTGATAAGGAGAAATGGAATGAAGGCACGCTTGAAATGTTGCGCACTCACCTGTTTTATACTGATTATTGTAAAGATTTGCTTGATGATAAAAAGAAAGATAATATTCAAAAGCTAAAAAAGAAATCAAAGCATTTTAAAGAAGAAGATAAGGCTTTGGAAATTGATGATGCAAATTCATTTACCACAAAAGGTATTCAAACTATGCTGCGTTTAACTTCTGAAAATCATCTTAAGTTAAGCGATATGGCAGATCATAAAGCCAACATTTTAATTTCGGTAAACGCGATAATTATTTCTGTAATCTTAGGTGTGTTGGTACGAAAGCTGGAAGAAGATGCTTACCTCACTATTCCAACAATAATATTTCTTGTAGTTGCTGTAACAACAATTGTAATTGCTATTCTTGCAACAATGCCAAAAGTTACCGGTGGTACCTTTAGCGATCAGGATGTGCTGAATAAAAAAACAAACCTGCTTTTTTTTGGTAACTTTTATAAAGCACCGTTTGATCAATATGATAAAGCAATGCGCACAATGATGCATGAAACAGATTATTTATATGGCTCATTAATAAAAGATATTTATAATCTTGGTGTAGTGCTTGGCCGCAAGTATAAATTAATTCGCCTGGCATATTATATTTTTATGATCGGAATTGTTGTATCAGTGATTGCTTTTAGTACTGCAGTTTTTATTTATAACGCTTCCCATAACGGCGGCGCATCTTCATCTGCTTCTGCATTTCCTTTATAAAGAATAACAATTCTTAATGAAGCTGCATACAAAAATATTTGACAGAACATCAGTAAGAAGATTGCGACTTCGTACAGTAGCATTTATTGCTTTGTTGTGGACATTCGTAGATGTAATTGTTGTGTTGCTTTATAATTCACTTCCTTCAAAGCATACATTAAATGCACTTCTTGTTAGAGAGGTAATTGTTTTTGCAAGCAGTTTTTTAATGGGTTATTTATTAGTTGTTGAATTAAGAAGGTTGTTAAGAAATTTTAATTTGCTTACAACACTTTTTTTGAAAAGCCTTATACTTATCGCCGCTGCGTTTTTGATTAACTTGTTTTTATATGCAATAAATTCTGTTTCAATTTTAGGCGTTCCGGTAGCAGAATCTTTTCATCGTTTTTATACTGATTTTTCAGACTTAAATAAATTTTTACAAAAACTTCTTTACTGGCTTGTACTTTTTTTGATAACGCAATTATTAATTGAATTGAATGAAAAATATTCGCCAGGCGTTTTTGCTGATATACTTCTTGGCAGGTATGTGAATCCGAAGATTGAAAAACGAATTGTGATGTTTATTGATTTGAAAGATTCAACACCAATAGCAGAAAAACTTGGCAGCCAGCAATACTTTAGATTTATAAGAGAATTCATTTACCATATTTCCAATGCATTAATTGAATTCAACGGTAAAATTTATCAATATGTGGGCGATGAAATTGTAGTGTCCTGGTTGTATAAAAAAGGCAATTCGGAAAAGAGCATTCTTGCATTGCGTAAAGCAAGAAGAAATTTAAGCAGGCAAAATAATGTATTTATGAAAAGCTTTGGAGTGCTTCCTGAATTTAGAGTTGGTGTGCATGTTGGCGAAGTAACAGTTGGCGAAATTGGTGTAATAAAAAAAGACCTGGCCATGAGCGGAGATGTAATGAATACTACTGCGCGAATAAGAAGCTGTTGTAGTGAATTAGACCAAAAAGTTTTGGTATCGTGTGATTTTATGAATGAGATAGATAGTGAATATTGGCAGGCAAAAAGCCTTGGAATGGTTGAGCTAAAAGGTAAAACAAATGAGATGGAACTTTTTAGTTTAAATGTTTGAAAGAAATAATAATGCTTAAATTATATTCACCTCTCTTTCTAAAATAATGCTGAATTTTTCTTTTACACTTTGTACAATCTCTTGTGAAAGATCATAGATTTCTTTTCCATTTGCATTACCGTAATTTACCAATACCAATGGTTGATTTATGTGCACGCCTGTATCACCTTTTCTGTAACCTTTCCATCCACATTGCTCAATTAACCATGCAGCAGGAATCTTTATATGGTTTTCGTCAACAATATAATGCGGCATTTTTTCATGAACCTTTTCAAGTGTTTTAAAGGCTGAAGTTTGTATAGTTGGATTTTTAAAAAAGCTTCCTGCATTACCAATTATTTTTGGATCGGGTAGTTTACTGCTGCGTATATTTATAACTGCCTGTGAGATGGCTTTAATAGATAAATCTTTCACATTCATTTTTTCAAGCTCCTGTTCAATAGCGCCATAAGATGTATTATAAACAGGAATTTTATTTAATCGGAAAATAACATTCAATACTATAAACTCATCTTTATATTTTTTTTTGAAAACACTGTCGCGATAACCAAATGCGCAATCGTTTGTACTGAATGTATGTATAGATTGGTCTGATTTATTTAAGGCTTCAAGGCTTTCAAATACATCTTTTATTTCAACACCATAAGCGCCGATGTTTTGCATAGGCGATGCACCAACATTTCCGGGTATCAAACTTAAATTTTCTAAACCTGCATAATTGTGGTTGATGCAATGCAAAACAAACTGGTGCCAATTTTCGCCTGCTGCAGCTTTTACATAAAAATGATGTGGATCTTCTTTTATAAGTTCAATTCCTTTTAATTCATTCTTTAAAACAATACCATCAATATTTTTTGTAAAAAGTATATTACTTCCTCCGCCAAGAATAAGCTTATATCTTTTTGTGTAAGATTTTGAATTGAGCAATTCTTTAAGATCATCAACAGTTGTAAAAGCCACAAATTCTTCTGCATTTACATCAATACCAAAAGTATTGTATTGCTTAAGAGAGAAGTTTTTAAAGATGTTCAACGTTACAATATTTAGGTTTTAAAATTAGCTCTAAAAAAGCTGTATAACCAATGAACATAAATAAAAAAGTTTAGTGAAAATCACTAAACTTTTTTGGGAAAACAATCGTTAAACGTATTAAAAATACAAATTTATCTTGTTACCTGGAATTTTCCTGTCTCTATTATTTTACCGGTTTTATCCTGTAGTTGATAAATGTAAATGCCGCGGTAAAAATCACTGGTAAAAGTTAAGGTGTTTTTTATTGAAGTAACATTAACCTCATACATTTTTTTACCTGTAAAACTATAAACCTGCAACGTATAATTTTTAGAAACATATTCAGGAAGAAAGTCAAAATTTACAAATGAAACAGCGGGGTTTGGATAACATTTAATTGTCTTTGTTTGTACAATACCACCATTTGCTGCATTTGCCAAATCAGGATGAATGAATGCCGAGCAAAAGACAATTACTGTAACCAGTAAAAGCTTAGGTAAAAAAGTAAAAAGTTTTAAAGTAGAAGTTTTATTCATACATTATGAGTTAAAATTAAAATTAATAATGCTTGTGACCAAATCCACTGTCATATTTATACTCCATTCGTAATTTTTACAATTCATTATGATTTTCAATTTGTCGTTCATTAACAATTTTAAGTCAACTTAAATGCCAAAGTGTTTTTAAATAAATTAAAACTTTGGACATAATACAGCGTTCTTAGTACTGTTATCTCTATCAAGAAAACCTGCATAAGTTATAGACAATTCAAAGCCACCGCGATACTGGCTTGATGTTTTTAAAGCAGAAATATTAACATCATAACTAAACGCAACAGCAAAAGGCTTATAATCAAGTTCAACTACCGGAATAAATGCATCTTTCCAGCGCAGGTAACCGCCAAATTGAATTGTGTAAAGCGGGTTAGTATAATCGTCACCAAATTTTCTTGCGTAAGTCATACCACCAATTACATCTGTATAATCACCTTGTTTTGAAAAATCGCTTTGTATAGTTATTGACGAAACCTCATCTACAGAAAGATGAACACCACCAGAAAGTACGAGTTTCGGATTTAATTCAACCGGTGGATTTTCATAAAAAGAATTTTTGGGACGATTAAAATGATGATATGCCGCACCAACAAAATAATAATCAGTTTCACTGCCGGCGATTGATGAATTGAAAGAAAGGCCGGCACTTCCATCCCAATAATGATAACTGAATTTTGTAAGTGTTTCGCCATCACTTAAAGAAGGATTATAACCAGTTCCGTCATATTGATTATTGGTGGTGATTTTGCTGCGGTCAATGCGGCGCTGCACATATCCGCCCATAATTCCAAACGATAAATATTTAGTTTTTTGATCGTTAAGCGATTTGTGATAATTTATTGCGGGGTAAATATTTGATGTAGTAAAATTTGTAATACCTGCACGATCATACAAAATCTGGAAACCAGTTGTTATAAAATCGTTACCTCTGCCAACCGGGTTTTTATATTCAAAATTTATTGAACCTGTTTGATATGGTGTTGTTACGCTCTGCCATTGATTGCGATAAACAGTCTGCAATCTTACATCGCCTTCAAAAATACCTGCAAGCGAAGGATTGCGTAACAAAGGAGCTTCAAAGAATTGCGAAAAATGGGGATCTTGCCCAAAAGATTTAAATGCAACGCTGCAAAGCATTAATACAATTACGAGGAAAAAGTTTTTCATGCCCGGATTGTTTGGATATTGAAAAGTAAAAATAGGCATAACTCATAGTTTAAAGGTGAGTAAACGGTTTTTTCAATGCTCAATGAAGCAATAATATCTTTCCCGGATTACAGTTAAAATCTCGCTGTGCTGAAATTTGCCTATTGGTACGGATAAAAAATCTTTAAGATGTTCGGTGATAAGAACGCACTTTAATCAAAAAGATTTTGATGCTTTAATTTTTTTTCAAAGATATGCTGGCTAATTAGTAGTTACGTATAAAGGCTTATTAATTATCTTATCAAAGTAATGTTGCCTTTAAAAGGTATAATAATATTGTTTTCGCATTCTACTTCCATTATATAAACGTACACGTCAGAAGCTAATGGCTTGCCATTGAATGATCCGTTCCATCCATCTGCTGCATTGTTTGGTGCTGCATTAAAATGCTCAAAAACAATTTGACCCCAGCGGTTAAATACCCTGAATGATTTTATATTAAATAATCCTTTGCCTCTCGGGAAGAATACATCATTCATTCCATCATTATTAGGAGAGAATGTGTTTGGTATATAAACATTTGTGCTGCCACAAACTACCCTGATTGTTATATCATCACGGCTAACACATGAACCTCCATTGGATGCAATACATGAATATGTAGTTGTTTGAACAGGTGATGCAACCGGGTTAGCAACTACAGTGCTGCTTAAACCTTGTGGTGGCTGCCAGCGCCAGGTAGTTACATCAGATGAACTGCTCACATTTAATCTTACTGACGAACCAATGTTTAAAACAATTTCATCCTGCGCTATATTTATTTGTGGTTTTGGAAAGGCTTTTACTGAAATATAACCTGTATCTGCAAAACAATTCTTGGCAGTGTAGCCGATAACTTTATAGGTTATGGCCGTATCTTTTGTTGCAGTAAAAACTGGCCGTGCAGATGTGCTGTTATCAAGATAATCGGATGGAAACCATTGATATGTTTCGGCACCTGCCGCATATAACTGAGCGGTTTCTCCAATACAAAGCGTATCCCCGCCAAAAACACTGATTTTATTTGGCTTAATTACATTGATGGTAACTGAATCACTTCCGGTACATCCAGCAGCATCTTTTCCTGTAACTGTGTAGGTTGATAAAGCACTTGGTTGTATGGTTGGAGAACTGCATTTAATACAACTTAACCCGGTACCTGACCAGGTATATGTTTCAGCGCCGCTTGCATTTAATACATAATCGCTGCTTTGACAAACGATAGTATCTTTTCCCGCATTTAATTTTGGCGAAGTATGTACAACTATTTGCTTTGTTGTTGTATCAGAACATCCACCTGAATTTTGTCCTATCAGCTTAATAGGATAATTGCCGGCATTATCATATGTTTCTGAAACATTCTGGCCTGTTGATGTATTCCCATCTCCAAAATTCCAGCTCCAATTTATTGTACTGTCGTTTGTTGATGTTTGTCCTTTAAACTCTGCAACTGATTTAGAACATAAAGATGAATCTCCTGCAATACTTATTTTTGGTTTCGGCAATATTTGTACACCTGAAGGAATGTAAAAAGTATCAAGACAACCAATCTTAGTTTCTGCAATAAGATAAGCATTATAAGTTCCGGGAGATTGGTAAATATGGCTAACAGAATTTTGATCAATTAAATTATTATCTCCAAAATACCAATAGTGATGTATGATGTGATCTTCAGAAGCTGAGACATCAGTAAACTGAATAGGGCTTAGGCTACATACCGGGTTGGCTGAAAGGCTTGCGTTTGCTTTTACATCATAAATTTTTATTGTATCATCACCTTTAATGGAAACTTTACAACCGGTAGAATCCTGCAAAATCAATTTAGGCAAATAATCTCCCGGCTGGTATGTATATGCAATTTTGTTATTTGTAATTGAAACAGTATTACCATCACTAAAATCCCATGTATATATAACAGTATTTTTTGCAGAAGCAGAAAATTGTGTTGAATCTGGATAACAAACAGTTGATGACTTATAATTCATTGTTCCGGTTGGGCCTTTAATAGTAATATTTTTTGTAACAGCAGTATCGGCACAACTGCCATAGCCATTCACAATAAGTTTAACAGGATAAACTCCGGGATATGTATAAATGTGTGTTGGAGATGGAATAACGGACGGGCTGCCATCACCAAAATTCCATGAAACTGTTTTATAATTTGTTGAGTTATTAGTAAAATTTACCTGCAAAGGCGGACACGTTGAAACTGAATCACTCATGCTGAATTTAGCCACAGGTGTAGACACAATCAGCCTCGATAATTCAAAACTGTCTTTGCAACCATTAGCATCAGTTACAAATAAACCAGGATTATAAGTTCCGCTTATTTTATACGTATGTGATGGATTTTGCAAATCGCTTTGTGAGCCGTCTCCATACATCCATAAATAACTTAAGTCATAACCTGTTGAAGTATTTTGAAAAGATACCTGCTTGCCCGGACATGCAATAGAATCAGAAATTAAATACGAAGCGTTGGGATGCGTTATCAATACATAATTATTTCTTTTTATTGTGTCTGTACAACCATAGCTATCTGTTACACTTAAACGAATGGAATATTTTCCTGTATCATTATATGTATGCGAATAGGTTGTTGGTGCAGTATAATTATAATCAGTTGTTGTATCACCATAATTCCAAGACCATTTTACAATGTTGTGTATTCCGTCAGATGTAGATTTATCATTAAATAAAACATTGCTGTTTTCGCAGGCACCAGGCGTTAGTGTTGAAAGATTTGCCAACGGACCATATACAGTTATAGAATCTTTTGTTTCATATACAGTTTGGCAATTATTTTTATCCGTCATAGTAGCTCTTATCTTAAACCTTCCATTAACTATATATGCATGGTTGGCTTTGGTTGCCGCATTTACCGTTATAATAGTGCCATCACCAAAATCCCATTTTGTATTTTTTATATTATCCAGGTTAATGCCGTTTATGTCTGCATTAATATTATTTCCTCTGCAATAAACTGTATCTGTGACAGAAATTGTTCCCACTTCATTTATAACTCTTATGTTTTGTGATATAGTATCGTGACATGTTTTGTTTGTAGTATATAATGTAACTGTATAATTACCTGGAGTAGCATAGGTATGTATTGGATTTCTTGTTGTGTCAGAATTTCCATCACCAAAACTCCAGCTATGTATAAGATCAATTATAGAACTGTCACCGAAGTTTACTAAGAATTTATTATCGCAATGTTGTTGCAGAGTCATTTTTGCTATCGGTGGAATTGCGTAAGTAACTTTGAGTTTGGTGATAGTATCAGTACACCCGTAATTGAAAGCTACCAATGTTACCGCATGGTATCCTGTATCTTGTGTGTATTCATAATATGTGGAACCTGTGGCCGAATCCATAATAGCACCATAGTTCCATTGCAGAAAAGTAATAGGTCCATTTGTTGAAGCATTTTGAAATACTTGTGTTTGATTAGCACAAATTGTATCATATGGTGAAGTGAAATTTGCCGTAGGTCTATGGCCAGCTAATACTGCATTTGGCAAGATGTAAGTATCAGTACAACCATCTTCAGTTACAATAGAAACTTTTACAGTAAAAAAGCCATCCTTTATATAAGTATGCGTTGGAAATTCTTCTGTTGAAGTACCACCATCTCCAAAATCCCAGGAATAACTTTTTATTTTATAATCTGAATTTAGTATAACTGATGGTTTTTCAATAAGTGGAACGCAACCGCTATCAGGCAAATTTTTAAGACCTGTAATTTTTACCGGTTGAATATTTATGTATTTCTTTTTTTCTAAAACAGCCTGGCAACCATTTGAGTTTGTTGCTGTAAGCATTACATTATAGATGCCTTGTTGTGTATAAATATGCGAAGGGCTTGCTGATGAAGAAGTAGCGCCATCACCAAAATCCCAAAGATAACTTGTAGCAGCGCCGGTTGTTGTGTTTGCAAAGTTTACAGTTAATGGAGCCGAACATTTTGAAGTATCATCTGCGGTAAAAGAAGCCGTTGGGCCGGTTGCAATAGTTATTGTGTTTGTTACAGAGTCAGAACAGCCTGAAGCGAAATAATTAATCAGTTCAACTGAATAATTCCCTGTTTTGGTAAATACTTTATCAGGATTTAACTCTGATGAAGTTGTACCATCGCCAAAATGCCATTTGCATGATATGGGTGCAGGCGATGAAGTATTTGTAAAATGAAGTGATTGATTTAAACACAATGCTGATGTATGCGTGAAGCTGGATACAGGAATGTGAAGATCCACCAGCATGCTTGCAGTATCTGAACATCCGCCGGATGATTGTGCTGTTAGCAGCACATTATAACTTCCTGCTGCAGTGTAGTTATGCGATGGTGACGGTGATGTGCTTGTCTGGCCATCTCCAAAATCCCAGTTATATATTAGTGTGCCTGTACCATCGCTTGAATTTTCAAATACCGCTGTTGCAGGTTTTTTGCAGATATTTAATGAAGTAAGACTAAAGCCAGCATTTACACCATCATTTATTTGTATAAGATCACTTTTTGTAATCGCATTATAACAACCATAACTGTTGGTAATCTTAAGCGTGATATCAAATGTTCCGGCTGAAGTATATGTGTGTTCAACAGTTGTGGTGGTGTCAATATTTCCATCTCCAAGATCCCACAAATAATTTGCAATTGTTCCGGAACCGGCTTTACTATTATTGGTAAATTTTACATCAAGCGGAAAACAACCTTGTGTTGCAGAAGCAGCAAATGAAATTTGCGGGTTTGCATAAACTGTTATGTAAGCTGTTTTAGTTATTGAATCCTCGCCGGAAGCGTTTTTGATTTTGAGCTTTACAGCATAAGAACCGGCATCGAAATATGTTGTAACAGGATTTTGATTAGAAGCTATTGTTCCATTTCCTAAAGTCCACGACCAGTTTGTTGGAGTGCCAGTTGAATTATCCTGGAATGCAACAATTAATGGCGCGCATCCTGATTGAATATTTGACGAAAATTCTGCTTTTAACTGTGAAAAAGAACTTTTACAGGCAAACAGAAAAACTAAAATAAATAAAGCCGAACACCCAACTGTACGGTTGGTTTTCATAGATATTGTTTTTCAAATTAGGAATGGACTTAACGGTTCCTTTCGGAAAAGATAAAATTAATAACTAAGCTTCTAATAAAGCATAGAAAGACCGATGTGGATATTAATTTGCTTTAATCCTATGCAAGATTCTCAGTCTGAATTTTGATGATATTATTATTAAATTCCACGGCTGTTAGTATAAGTCCACCTGATGAAACAGAAAAATCTGCAGCGGAAGAATCTGTATTCTTAAGAATATTCGTAAGCTCAAAAGAGTCACCTTTATTTTTTGCAACCCGGAGCATTGTGCCAACCAGGCCTTTAACCATACCACGCAAAAACCGATTTGCTTTTACTTCATAACACCACAAATTGTCTTTAATTATCCAGCGTGAACATTCAATGTTGCAGTTAAAAGATTTTACCTGTGTCTTTTTTTTAGAGAACGAAGTAAAGTTGTTATGCTCTTTAATTACAGCAGCCATTTCATGCAATAAATCAATATTTATTGCAAATGGATAGTAGTAAGCTCTGCCAAAATAAAATGGGTTTTTAAATCTTATGATTTGATAATGATAAGTTCTTGCAACAGCATCAAAACGGCAGTGCGCACCGGGTTTGGTTTCAAAAATATCTTTTATAACAATATCATAAGGCAGTAAGGCATTCAGATTGTAAATGCAAGTTTTTGTTATTTCAATATCAGTATCAATATGAAAAAAATTTTGTAATGCATGCACGCCGGCATCTGTGCGGGATGAGCCTGTTAGTTCAAAATCTTTATTAAAAAATATTTTTAAAGCGCGTGATATTTCGGCTTGAATAGTATTCGCATTAAGTTGTATCTGGAAACCACTGTAACGCGTTCCCATATATGCAACTTCAATAAAATAGCGCGACATAATGCAACTTAAATTATCGCAGCAATGCCGCAAAACGTTTCTTGTAGTATGGATCTAAAATCTGGCTTGCCAATGTTGGATAATTTCCATAATCATATACATATTTATATAAGCCGTCATAAAGATTATAGCGTCCGTCGTCACTTGAAAATAGATCTCCTAAAAGTTTAACCTGGTCAGTTGTAATACATTTTTTATTAAGATATTTTATAGCATATTGAATCATGCCGTCATCATTTTTTTGAACAAACATTTTTCTTTTCAATTTGCTCATATCATCATCAGAAATCATATTGTCGCAACTCTGCCTAACCGCATTTGTTGCAGCAACTGTATTTGTATTAACTGTTGATGAATTTGCATTTACAGTTGTGTTGTTTTGGTTTTGCTCAGGTTTATAAAAAGGATTTGATACAGCATGATTTGTTGTGTCCTGTGGTTGATTGTTATTTAATGTTATATTATTATTTGCTTGATTATTATTTTGCATTGAAACATCGCTGTTAACCGGTGTTGCAGGTATTTCTGCAGGAATATCTATTGTATTAGCCGGCGCAGATGATTGATCCGCTATTGTACTATTACTATTGACTGTTTCAGACGGAATAAACACATTAATTGTGTCAGCACCGTTCTGTGTTTTGTCAACAAAAAGCATATTGGTTCCTGTATCAAGTTTTGATTCTGATATTTTTTCCGGTTGCTGTATTAAATCTGTTGTTGAGGTGTTTGCAACAGCATCAACCGTTGGTTGTACTTGCGCAACCGTATCCGTAACAGTTTTTCCTGTATCTGCCGGTTTTTGAATGGCAGTATTTTTTGTAAGCGTAGAATCGCTTACTACATCAGAAAGCATATCTCCAAAGGCATTCTTTTGCGCAACAGCCGCATTGCCGTTTGCGATAAGTTTCTGCGTTTGCATATTTTCAAGTACCCACCCGTCAGTTTCATTTTTAAGTGCATAGCCTGCATCTTTTTTACTGATAGTACAAGTGAAAGATTGATCAGGAAATTTATTCATCGGGAAACTTACTGTAAACTTGTAAGTGCTGTCTGCTAATTTGGGGATGATCACATAACCATAATCAGAAGAGCTAAATACTTTGCCGCCAAGCACAACTGCAAACGGCTGCTTATCTTCACTTTGCATATAAATAAAATGTTTTTGCTGTGCTTTTATGCCGCAACAAATCATGCAGAAAAAAAATAAAAATGTAAAAGATTTTACTGAGTACTTCATGATTAAATATTTAAAGCAATAACACGCTTTTACTATTTCAACAAAACTAATATAAAATAATGCTGTGGCATTTGGCAAGCCGCTGCCTGCTGCATTTTAACCATTTATATATATTATTTCAGGGGCAAAATAATATCTCAATTACATTTGCGCACTTTAAAATATGCACATGACGTGTATTGATGGTTTTATCAATACTTTTTATTGGTGATGGCGCGTGCAGAAAATAATATATAATGATTGCAAAATCCATCCGGCAATTAAAAAACAAAAATCTTAAATGAAAAAACAATTCTTATTTCTTTCGCTGCTGGTAAGTTTCGCAGCAATGGCGCAGGATGATCAGGCGCCTGTTGATACTTCGTGGAAGCACATTTACCGTGCAGAAGCTACGAAGATCAATGATCTTGTAAACACAAAACTTGATGTGAAATTTGATTACACCAAATCGTACATGTATGGCAAAGAATGGCTAACTGTGCATCCGCATTTTTATCCAACAGATTCATTAACGCTTGATGCAAAAGGCATGAACATTAATGAAGTTTCTCTTTTTGTAAATGGCAAAAAAACGCCATTGAAATATACGTACGACAGCATGTTTCTGCGCATCAATCTAAACAAAACATATAAAGCAAATGAAAATTATACGGTGTATATAGATTATGTTTCAAAACCTGATGAATGGAATGAAGGCGGAAGCGCAGCAATTACTGGTGCAAAAGGGTTGTATTTTATAAATCCTCGCGGTGAAGAAAAAGATAAACCAACTGAAATATGGACGCAAGGTGAAACCGAACATAACTCAGTTTGGATGCCAACAATTGACAAACCCAATCAAAAAACAACCGATGTAATTTCAATGACGGTTCCTGATAAATATGTTACGCTTAGCAACGGCTTGCTCACCAGTCAAAAGAAAAATACCGATGGCACACGCACTGATACATGGACAATGAATTTGCCGCAATCGCCATATTTATTTTTTATGGGCGTAGGCGATTATTCAATTATCAAAGACAGTTATAAAGGCAAAGACGTAGCTTATTATGTAGAGAAAGAATATGCGCCTGTTGCACGTGGTATTTTTGGCCACACACCAGAAATGATAAAATTTTATTCTGAAACATTAGGCATTGATTTTCCCTGGCAGAAATACGATCAGATTGTTGGCCGTGATTATGTAAG
>JBDUBY010000435.1:0-1807 GCA_040003735.1 Parafilimonas sp. | reverse complement strand
ATTTGCGATGATAGTGCAAGAACAAAAACAATATTGGATGATATAGAAACGCAGATGCAAAAAGAAAATCTTTTCTTCTGGCCACTTTGCATGTACACTTATAAAAATGGTGAAGGCAATGACTGGCAATTCCCTTTTCCTAATTATGAAAATGGCGATATTTTTTTATCGTGGGGTTCTGTCGCTATAAGAGCGTATGCTGCTTATAAACCGGAACTTGCGTTGAAGTATGTAAAAAATGTGTTGGCTCAATATGCAAAAGACGGATTGGCTTATCAGCGTTATGGAAGATTAAAACAAGATGGATTAGGTGATGATATTCTTTCAGGAAATAGTTTATCTGTTGTTGGATTATATCAGGCTATTTATGGCATCAATCCAATGTATAATCGTTTTTATCTTGATCCACATATAACACAAGAATTAGCAGGCACGCAGATAAAATATAATTATCGCAACAAACAATTATTGATTGATCTTGACATGAATAAATATGCAGTGTCAGATGATCAATTTAAAATTATTTCAACAACAGACTTTGGTTTTTATCATAACAATAATTCGCTTTTATATTTTAATAAAAGTAATGATGAAGCTTCTTTACAAATCAATACAACAACAAAACAAAAACTAACTATTGAAATTCAAAAATGGAATGCAGATGAAATGTTATGGAAACAATCTGTTGAAAACGCCGGGTCGGCTATTATCACATGCAGGCTAAATGAATTAGATCCAAAAAAGCGTTATGCTATTTCCATCAATAATAAAGTAATACAACAACTGCAAAGCAATGAAGCAGGCAGTATTGAGTTTAAATATAATGCACGCAATAGCGCACATGGAAATAATGTTGTTGTAAGGAAACTTTGATAATCTTTTATTCAGATTAAAAGCATACTATCTTTCAGTTACTAATAGATGTGCAGCAATTCCAGCAACCTGAAAATTTTGAACGATCTTTAAGAATGATGTATAAGCGAGTTCGTAACATAATGATCTTTGCTGTGATAATTTCATTTGCGATCTATAATTTATATACACATCTCAATACCTACGAAGCCGACACTTATATTTGTTGCACCAAAATCAACTAAGATTTGAACTAATGAACATTCAGGTTTATTTTAAAAAGCCAATAAAATATTTGCTTACACTATTGCTGGTTGTTTGCTGTTTTACTTCAGCTACAGCACAAACAACTGACTGGTTTAAGGGCAGCTGGTATGGAGTAAAAAACTTTTCACATGGGCAAATTGGCAAAAAAGCTCTTGTACGCATAGAGATTGATTCGCAGTACAAAGATCATTTTAGCGGCCGCTTAATTTATATGTATCCCAAGGATACTATTGCAAGAATGATCAGAACTTTTAGCGGAAAAATCAGCGGTAAGTCTGTAAGCATTAATAAAAGTGATGAGCTGTATTTACTCGATCCGCGTTCACGGAGTTTCTGGAGCAATTGTACGCAATGCGATGAAAATGGTTCGTTTTTATTAAACGATGGTGAACTTGTTTTAAAAGTAACAACAACCGGCTGTGGCGATAGTTGCGATGCAGAAACTGTTTTCTCAAGAAACATAAATAGTTATGATAGCGTGGCGCAGGCTGACATACAAAAAATGTTTGGCCAGAATAAAGAGCCGGTTATTATTGCATTGAAAGGAAGTAAGAAAAAAATAATGAGTGAGAAAACAGATAAGAAAATTTTGGTTGATTCGGTTAAAGAAAATCCGGGTACAGCAACAGCATCAACTACAAAGCCGGTAAATAATTCCGGAACTGTTGCTGCAACGAATGTTGCAACG
>JBDUBY010000074.1:0-1811 GCA_040003735.1 Parafilimonas sp. | reverse complement strand
GGTAAAAATAGATTTGATGATTTTTTTGTGGAAATGATTCAACGAATTGAATGGTTCCCCATGCATCAACTTAAGTTCCAGTCACAACTTTCGAAAGATTATTATGTTGATGCAAACTGGGCATTGTATTGTGAAAATTATCTTGAAGGCTTTCATATTCCTTTTGTGCATGCAGGATTGAACCAGTTACTTGATTTTGGTGAATACACAACAGAGCTTTTTAAGTATAGCAATCTCCAGTTAGGCATTGGCAAAAAGGGAGATGTATGTTTTGATCTGCCACAAACGTCACCTGATCATGGAAAGGAAATAGCTGCTTATTATTTCTGGGTGTTTCCAAATATGATGTTCAATTTTTATCCCTGGGGATTATCAATAAATATTGTTGAACCGATTGAAGTAAGCAAATGCAAAGTGCGTTTTCTTACTTTTATAAGTGAGGAGAGTAAATTTGAAAAGGGAGCTGGCAGCGGTTTAAATACGGTTGAATTAGAAGATGAAGAAGTAGTACAGAACGTGCAAAAAGGTGTTCGTTCACGGTTTTATAAACATGGAAGATATTCAGTAAAACGCGAACAGGGCACACATCATTTTCATTCTTTAATTGCGAAGTTTATGCAATAAAAAATCCCGCAAAAGCGGGACTTTCTTATTGTTAAAATAAAATTATTGAGCATCTTTCATCACTTTCCTCTGTGTAGCTTTACCAGGTAAATATATCTGGAAACCTACATTTAAATCAAGTCTGCTGTTTAATGGAGCATTACCAAAACCAACAATTCCCTGGTATTTTAATAATGTTTCGAGGCCAATATTTGGTGTGATAAAATAAGCTAAGCCAGGACCGAAACCGATACCTAAACCATTGGTAGAAGCACCGTGCGATACATTATTTCCTTCTACGCCAACATTAGCTTCAATAAATGCACGAGTGTGTTTTAGAAAAGTTTCTGTATTAACCTTATCTGTACCTAAGTAATAACGACCCAATGCACCTACGCCATACGATGTAGCAGTAGCGCCTTTAACGGCATCCACTCCTAGATTAAGATAAGCACCAACAGCCACATTATTTTGAATAAACCATGCTGCGGTAGGATTAATTGTCATGCGGAAATCACTATTTTTATTTAGCCCTAAATTGAAATCGGCTATATCACCACCAACTAATACATTTCCTTTTTCAAGTTGAGCATCAGACTTTTGGCTTATTAATAACGATGAAGCAAAAATCAATGATGCGATAATCTTTTTCATAAATTAAAATTTGTTTTAAGATAGTTTTTAATAACCCTTTGCTGCTTATCGTTTGTTAAATATTGTGCCAAAACTATATTTTTAATCAAGTAAAGCCTGCGTTTCATCTTCAAGCAAATTCAAATCAACTGCATCTGTACCTGCAATTCCTTCAACAGAACCTCTAATATGTGCTGCATTTAACAATACTTTCTCTAATTGTTTTTCTCTTGCTTTCCATAATTTTTCCATTGAATCACGCTCTTTTTGAATACTTAATTTCATACTTAAGAAACCTTCACGTATCGCTTTCCATTGTTCACTAAATTCACGACCGGTTAAATAATCATACAACATGTGTATTTTATCGCCCTTGTTTTCCTGGCTTCTTGTTAATTTAAAAACTTCCATAATGCTGTTTCGTAAAACAATTGCAAGGCTTCTCACTTCTGTAAATGTGCAGATATATACACCATCTTTTTCGCCAAACCTTTCCATGTCTCTTGGCAAAGTTTGTGTTACAATTACTGCAAGATCGGCTCCCTGGCTGCGCATGTCTGCCTTTAATTTATCTA
>JBDUBY010000047.1:0-1813 GCA_040003735.1 Parafilimonas sp. | reverse complement strand
GCCATGGTAAATTATTATTTCGGCAGTAAAGAAAAACTGTTTGAAAAAATTATTGAATTCAAATCTTTTACTACACGCGGCATCTTAGATGAAATTCTCAATAATCAATCGTTGAGTGCAATTCAAAAAATTGAAGCAGTTATTGAAGTATATGTTCAAAAACTTTTTACACACAGAACGTTTCACCGCCTCGTGCACCAGGAGCTTATTTTAAACCAGCGCGAAGCATTACAGGATTCAATTGTGAACAATATGATCTACCCAAATTCGCTCATTATTAAAACCATTTTGGAATTGGGAATTAAAAGTGGCGAGTTTAAAAAAGTTGATCCTGAGCTTACCATAGCAAGCGTTGTCGGTACTATTAACCAGATCTTACTTTCTAAAAAATCTTGTAATAAATTAATGAATAAACCTGACGATTACATACCATATGATGATAACAAATTCAAAAAACGTGTATCAAATCATTTAAAACAATTGATGCATGATCATCTATTAAATAAATAAACGCAAACAGACTTATGGAGCAAGAAAACAAGCAACCGGAAAAGAAAAAAAAATCTACGTTAAGATATGTGATCATTACTGTTATTGTAATTGTAGCGGGCATATTTGCATGGACGAAAATTTCTTATGCAATTGCGCATGAAAACACTGATGATGCACAGGTAGAAACGCAAATTTCTCCAGTATTACCAAGAGTAAACGGTTATGTAAAATCAATTGCTGTAAAAGATTACGATTCAATAAAAGCAGGCCAGTTATTGGTTGAAATTGATGATGCTGATTTACAAACACAACTACTGCAAATGCAGGCAGATTATGAATCTGCAGAAGCAGATATTCTTAATGCGGAAGCTGCATTAAAAAATGCAACTGTTGGGTTAAATACAAATCGTGGTAATATAAATTTATCATCAATTAAAGTGCAGCAGGCACAGGAAGATTATGAACGTAATCAGAATTTATATTCAGACCAGGCAATTACAAAAAAGCAATTGGATGATAGTAAGTTCAATTTAGAGCAGGCAAAACAATCATCTTCAAATAATGAAAGCGAGCTCTCAACAGCTCAAAGCCATATTGCTGTTTTACAGGCCGGTCTTAAAAAAGCACATGCAGGTTTAGCTACAAAAGCAGCAGCAATGCAGCAAGAGCAATTAAAAATTTCTTATACTAAAATATACGCTCCACAATCCGGTAAATTAGGCAAGCTGAATATTTCAGAGGGCCAATATGTACAGGCTGGTTCACCATTGTTTTCAATTGTAAATGATACTACGTATTGGATTATTGCAAACTTTAAAGAAACGCAGATAAGAAAATTTTATCCTGGCATGCCTGTAGAAATTTCGCTTGATGCATATCCTGATTCTACATTACAAGGAAGTATTGCAAGTTTAAGCGAAGCAACCGGTGCACGATTTTCTTTATTGCCTCCTGATAATTCCAGCGGTAATTTCATAAAGGTTACTCAACGCGTTCCCGTTAAAATAAATATCAATGATGTTTCAGAATACCGGAATATTCTGCGCGCAGGTTTAAGCGCTTATATCAATATTAAAATAAAGTAATCATCATAATTTTTCAGAAACTGAAAATCATTTAAGATGAAAAGGTTCGCGAAATATATTATTGTTATAACAACAGTATCTGCAGCCGTAATGGAGTTGGTTGATACGTCCATCGTAAATGTTGCTTTAAACGACATGGCAGGCAGCCTAAGTGTAAGTATTGAAGATATAAGCTGGGTAATTACATCTTATGCAATTGCGAACGTAATCATCATCCCGCTTACAAGTTTTTTGGC
>JBDUBY010000264.1:0-1814 GCA_040003735.1 Parafilimonas sp. | reverse complement strand
CATTGAAAAATTATTAACGGCATCAATAAATGGAAAAGCATTTCCAATCAGCTGGCAACATAATGAAACGGCGAAAGAACATCAATTCAATATCAATAATATTCCGCGCACAAATGCTGAACAAAAATTATTGTTGCAATGGAAAGGCGATGCAATAAACAGCACACAAAAAGGCGAACAAAATATTGATGTGCCTGCGTTGGGTGATTTTAAATTACTGGCTGTGCGTGCATCTGATGAAGATGAACAATATGCGCTGGTGCAATTCAGCGACCCGATTTCTGCAGCACAGAATTTAGATGGATTAATAACGATCAGCAACGTTGAAAATCCTGCATACACAATTTTAGGCAGCGAAGTAAAAGTATATGCAACAGATGCGTTGGATGGAGATTATACTGTAAATGTTTTACCCGGAATAGAAAATCAAACAAGCGATAAATTAAAAACGTCATATTCATCAAACGTGTTTTTTGAAAACCGTTTGCCTAATGTAAAAATTAAAGGCACAGGAAATATTTTACCAAACAGTACAGGCAAATTGGTGTTGCCTTTTGATGCCATTAATCTTAAAGCGGTTGATGTTTCCATCATAAAAATTTATGAAAACAACATCGCACAATTTCTACAGATGAATGATATGAACGGCGACCAGGATCTGCGTCGCGTGGGCAAACCAATAAAAGAAGCGACAATAAGATTGGATGATGATAAGTCGCTGAATCTTCATCATAAAAATTCTTTTGCGCTTGATCTTGATAAATTTATTCGTACAGAACCCGGCGCTATTTATCATATAACAATTGGCTTTCGTCCCGATTATTCTTTGTACACCTGCGATAGTTTGAGTAACGGTAAAGCTGATGACGATGATTATTATCGCAATACAAGCGATGAAAATGTATTGGATGATGACCAGGATTTTTGGACGCGTTACGATAGTTATTATCCTTATGGTTACAATTGGGATGAGCGCGATAATCCATGTTTTAGTTCATATTATAACAAAGAAAAATTTGCAACACGAAATATTTTAGCAAGCAATATTGGATTAACCGCAAAGTATTCTACGAGTAAAAATTTGTTTGTTGCAGTGAATGATATTATCTCAACAGACCCGATGAAAAATGTTGACTTACAAGTTTTAGATTATCAACAACAAATTATTGCAACTGCAAAAACTGATGGTGATGGTTTAGCAATGATTGATGTAAAACGCAAACCATATTTGTTAATTGCAAAACAAGGAAACCAGTTTGGTTACTTAAAATTAGATGATGGAAGCAGTTTGCCTTTAGGAAGATTTGATGTGAGCGGCGATGAAGTTAAGAACGGAATTAAAGGTTACATTTTTGGTGAGCGTGGTGTATGGCGACCGGGCGATAGTTTGTTTTTGAGTTGCATTATTAATGATAAAAACAATCCGTTGCCAGGTGATTATCCGTTGGAGATGGAAATTATTTCGCCACGCGGACAATTATATAAACGCATCGTACAAACCAATGCCAACGATGGTTTCAACGTTTTCAGAACCGCAACAGATGCCGATGCGCCAACAGGAAATTGGATTTGCAGAGTGAAAGCAGGCGGCGCAATATTTGAAAGGAAATTAAAGATTGAAACGGTAATGCCAAACCGCTTAAAAATTAATCTTGACTTCGGCAATGCAGATGCGTTGGGAAAAAACACAACTGCAAACGGAATGCTTACAGCGAAATGGTTGTTTGGTGCAACTGCACAAAATTTAAAAGCAAAAGTTGATGCGCAGTTGTATAAAAAGAAAACAACATTTCCAAAGTTGGATGATTATGTTT
>JBDUBY010000204.1:0-1815 GCA_040003735.1 Parafilimonas sp. | reverse complement strand
TGATTATAAAAATCAGGATATGATTTATTGATCGCTTCTGCTTCTTCAATTGTTGTTTCGCCATTTGCTTTTAATGCAAGTACAGCGCACATCATCGCAATGCGATGATCGTGATGTGAATGAACAGTTGCTGCATTAATATTTTCTGTTCCTCCAATCAGCATTACATTATCATTCAACTCAACCTTAATATTCATCTTACCTAATTCTTCCTGTATGGTTAATGCACGGTTACTTTCTTTATGCGCTAAACGATGAACACCTGTAATTTTTGTTGTGCCTTTACAATTCGCAGCTAATGCTGCCAACGGTGGAAATAAATCAGGGCAATCTGTTGCATCAAATTCAAAAGCGTTTAATTTATTTTTTGCTGTGATGCTAATTTCTTTTTCACTAATTGATATATTATTACCACAATTTTCCAACGCTTCTAATATCTTTTTATCAGCCTGTGTAGATGCAATATCTAAACCGGCAACTTTTACATTGCCGGCAATTGCACCAGCAACTAATAAGAATGCGCCGCCACTCCAGTCGCCTTCAACTGTATAATCAACAAAATCATCTCTGTCAATAACAGGCGTTTCATCGAAATGAAAAATCTCATAATTCCTGTTTTCCGGAACTTTTAATAAAAAAGATTCCATCACACTTAAAGTAAAATCAACATAAGGCTTGCTCTTAAGATTGTTTACTTTGATGACAACATTTTTTGCATCAAGTGCAGAATAAGCCAGCAATAATCCTGTTAGAAATTGCGAACTTAATGAGCCATCAATTTCAATATTTTTTGGTTGAAGCGGACCTTTGATTTTTAATGGAAGTTTTCCATTATTTGAAGTGATTTGAATATTTAACTGCGGCAATATTTCATCGAAGAAATCCATAGGGCGCGTAAGCAAACTACCTTCGCCATTTATAAGCATTTCGTTTTCGCTCAATGCAACAATTGGCGTAAACATACGTATGCCTAAACCGGCTTCGCCGTTATTAATTGAATTGGAAATTGGATTAACACCTTCGCTTAATATTTGCAAGCTCCCATTTTCTAAATTATTTATTGTTGCACCTAAGGTTTTAATAACATTCAATGCTGCAACATCATCATTGCTTTTTCCGGGATTGCGGATTATTGTTTCACCTTTTCTAACCAATGCTGCTGCACAAGCTCTTTGCATAGAACTTTTAGATGCAGAAGCATGAACATTTCCAGATATTTTTGATGGTTGAATTTTTACAATCATGTCCTAATCTAAATGGAATTTTTGTTTTCTAATTGCTTAATTATATTTTCAACTTCATCTATCATTATTGGTTGCACAACTGCTTTACCAACCTTTTGCAATAACACATAATTGATAACATTTTTCACTTTCTTTTTATCAGCTTTCATTATATCAAAAACATCTTGAGCGTTATATGATTGATGAACCGGCAAACCATATTTTTTTATGAGAGAGACAACCTTATTTGTGTCTTTAAAATTTGTATATGATTCTGAAATCATAGTCGCCATCACCATCCCAATGGCAACAGCTTTACCATGTGAAAGTTCGTATGTATTCTCTATTGCATGACCAAACGTATGACCAAAGTTCAACAGCTTTCTGTCGCCCGTTTCAAACTCATCTTCTACTACAACTTTTGCTTTTAATAAAGCATTGCGCTGAATCAATTTATTTAATAAGGAGCTATCTTTCTGAAAATCCGAAACCTTATGTTCTTCGAGTAATTTAAACATAGCTGCATCTTTTATGCAGGCGTGTTTTATTATTTCTGCAAATCCATTTATCCATTCTGTTTTGGGAAGTGTTT
>JBDUBY010000295.1:0-6022 GCA_040003735.1 Parafilimonas sp. | reverse complement strand
TCCAATACATAGCGCCGGTACACATTAAACAAGGTTCAATGGTAACATACAAAGTAGCACCTGGTAAATATTTACTGCCCAAAGAATTATATGCTGATGTAAGCGCGAGTATTTCTGCATGTGCCGTTGAATCATTCAGTTGTTCAGTCATGTTATGTGCGCGTGCAATAATTTTTTGATTGATAACAATAACAGCACCTATCGGTATTTCATCTTTCTCCAAGGCTTTATCTGCTTCACACAAAGCCTGCTGCATGTAATATTCATCATTTAACAACATGATTGTTTCATTACATTATAAAGAATCATTCAACATGTTTTTGTATTTATTTCCGCGCATCTTTCTAAAAATATCAAGCCCTATTTTTACCTGGCCGCCTTTATCTTTTGCTCTTAAATAAATGCTTGCCCCGGGCTTTTCTGATTTTTTTCTATCTATCTTTTTAAAATCATCATCTGGTTTATTTACAAGTGTTGAAAGAGGAACTTGTATCGAAATATCTGTTCTGTCTCCAAAACTATAAACGCCTTCAATATACATAGTGATGGCAGATGATTGAATTGGCATACGGTGAATATAAATATCACCATTCTTAATATCAAATGTGTCTTTTAATTCGGCAAACTGAATATTTTTTAAATCGCGATTTTTAAAAACATAGTTCTGTAGACTTTGAATTGATTTGTTATTTATAAGTGCACCATTTTTTAAAGAGAAATACATTTTGCCATTCATTGTATTTAAATCAACGCGTCCTTTACTATCAAAGTTGGCAACAATGTTTGCTTTCGAATTCATTATACCTTTTATGTTATTGGATGTAATAGTGGTTTGACCAAAATTATCAAAGCCATAAAATAGTTTTTGTATGTTGATGTGCGAAAGATCCATTTGCATGCTGGCAGTTTGATAAGCATCACTAACCTGGCGAAGCTTTGCCGTTAGATTAAAATTTCCATCTGCATGTTGCAATGCAGCTTTTTGAATTTCCCAATCATTATTAGTAAACAAAACATTTGCTACTACATTATTTGCAAGAAAATTATGTAACGTTACTTTGTCTGCCTTTAGGTTTAAAAGAAGGTTTCCATTTTCAACTGCGTTATCAATAGCATTAACAGTTGATGCTAAACCCTGGCCTTTCTTTTTTGCAGTTACAGTTGCTTTTTTTGCAAATAAACCTTTAAGATCTGAAAGATCTAGTGCGGGAGAAAATACATTACAATTAATATCTGCTTTACCAGCTTCCTTGCTTGAAATACGGTTTAAATTATTGCCGGTTATATTCACTACAAAATGATTTGTATTAAGATTACACTGAAGATTATTTACAAGCAGGTTGTTACCTGTTATATCTACAACGCCATTGCATTCTGAAAAGGTTAAACTGCGTGGTATATAAACAATTTTACCATCCCTGATCTGAATTTTTGCGTTCAATTGGTTAAGCAATGAAGGATCAGGAATTAACGGGCCGTTATAAGACAGATATAATTTTGCTTCTCCGTTTAAAAAACTCACTGCTGATGAAGAAAGTACATCATCAAGTTGAGGCAAAGTACATGCAGAAAAAAATTCAAAATTAATAACCGGGCTATCTAAATTAGTTACAGTCATTTTAGGAGCTTTTAATTTTATTTCGCCCCAACTACTTGTAAAAGAATTAAAATTTACTCTTGAATTAGAATCATCAGGTGCAATCTGCGGATTAAGCTGGTTAGTAAAATTTCCAGAAAAATTACAATCGCTTAAATTAATCACCGGTGTTGTTACATCACTCTTTTCTGTTTTAAAATCAACCTTCACTGAAGGATCGCCTTTTTTAGATAACGAACCGCTGATTGATGCAGTTACATCAACCGGAGATGAAAGATTTAATTTTTGCAGCTTAGCTCTTGTTCGCGGTTTTAATATATTTACTGCAGAATCATAAATAATACCTTTTGTTACAGCACTCAAATGAAATTTTGATGCCGCACCTAAAGCAAACTCACCTTTAATAATAAATGGCTGTCCTTGTATTTTTACTTTCGTTTCATTAATTGTAAGTACGCTGCCAGTAGTATCAAATTCAAGTTTCCATTTAGCTTGTATCCGCTGATTTTCCAACCAGTAACCTTGCGGAAAATTGAAACCTAATCCACGCAAAAACAAATCTTCATCAAACGTTATTTTATATTTGGATCCTGTTAAGCGCATATCAATATCAGCATCATTAATTCTTGCCTGGTAACGTTTTTTTTCCAAAGCGTTTTCAATAATAACTGTAACATTATCCAGCTCAAGATTACTAAATACAACAGGTTTTTTACTTTGCCTTTTTGCCTTGTTTTGAGATTTCAACACATACATATTAGAATAACCTTTTGCATCAGTAAATGTGTGAATTACCGCATCTTTCACCTTTACTGAACTTATCTTTAGCTTATTACCCATAAGGCCCAGAAATCCTGCTCTTGCTGTAATTTCTCCAGCCTTTAAAAATGGCTTGTGATAAAAAGAATCGCTAATACTTACATTGCTTAGTGTAATTCCGATATCAGGAAATGATCTCCATATAGTAATGTCTGCTTTATTAATTTTCAATTCTCCAAGTATGGTTTCTTTAAGTTTTGCATCAAGAAAACCAATCAATCTTTTTTGTGATGATGATATATAAATACTTAAACCAACAAGGAGTAAAATATATAACCCAACAACAATTGCAACAATGCGCAATGTTATCCGCAATAGTTTATTACGAATTGTAAACTTTAAACTTTTAGGCTTGCTCATGTATATACGTTTGCTTACGCAAGTCAATTAATGTAAAAAACCCTGCCAAATGCAGGGTGCAATTATTAAAATTTGTTATGAATGATATACGGTAACATATCTCTCCATGTTGGCCAGTCATGAATTACATCAGGTCCCCAAATATCAAGATCGTGCCCAATTCCTTTATCCCACAACACTTGAGAGAATCTTCTGTTTGCTTCCGGATCTTCATAAGCACCACTGCCTGTATAAATGTGAATGTGATTGCTGGCGCGAATCTTCTCCAAATACCAATTGTCAGTTAAGTTTGGAATGTAGTGTATCGGGCTGTTGTAATAAACCTGTTCATCATAAAAACCCTTTGTGTATTCAGTAAGATCGTAGACACCGCTCATGCTTATTGCGCCATTAATAAGATCAGGCTTTTTCAAAAACAAATTCATCGCGTGCAACGCGCCAAACGATGCGCCGCAAGTGAAAATAAAAGTATCGTTGCTTGTACTGTTTCGTATAAAAGGAATCACTTCATTAAACACATAATTATTAAAATCATTCTGGCGAATAGCTTTATGTTCTGGCAGCATTTCATTATTCATCCAGCTATCTTTATTGATGCTGTCAATACTAAACACTTTTATTTTTCCGCTGTCAATAAAGGGCGCCAAAGCATCCATCATTTGAAAACGTTCATATTCCAGATAATCTGCTGCAGCGGTTGGAATAAGCAATAAAGCAAAACCATAATTGCCATACGTTGCAATAGGCATTTCTTTGTTAAGCGAAGGGCTGTACCATGATGTAAGTTCTCTTTGCATATTTTTTATTTATGTACTTAGCTATGTTCAATTTATTAAGCACGGTTGCGTCGCACACTGCAACAATATGAATTCTATTCAGCAAATTACAAACAAACCTTCTTCACTTCATTCCACAAATCGCGAAAACATTTTGCTGCATAACTACTGTTTGCATATTCAAATAATGGTTGTTGATTCAAGCCCATTTTTTCTACATCACTTAAATATGGAATATAACTTTTAAAGAATAATTTGTCTTTATAAAATTGCTGCATTACTTCATGATGCAAATTCTTCCTGTGATCAACCATACTAAAAAAACATTTGATCTTGCTTTTATCAAGATCATTATTCTTAAAATATTCAAGCACCATTTCAAAAGAATTTACAGAAAGCGTTGTAGGAATATTCGGCATCAATATCCAATCTGCAGCATTAAAAATATTTTCGTGCAACAAAGAGATACCGGGTGGAGAATCGAGTATAACAACATCATAATCTTTTACATTATTCAGCAAAGATTTGAGTTTTCGCTTACTATGTTTTGCATCACTTAAAACAGTATCAATATTTCGTGCAGAAATATCTGCCGGAATAATCCAAAGATTTTCAAATGCAGAATCCTGTGCTGCATCTTTCAATTCAAAATCACCTTCAAATATTTTTTTTGATTCATTTTTATTTGTTGCTTTTACATTCAGGTAAAACGAAGAAGAACCTTGTGGATCAAGATCCCAAACCAAAGTTTTAAAACCATCCGCAGCCGATAAATAAGCAAGGTTGATTGCAGCCGCAGTTTTGCCAACACCGCCTTTAAGATTATATAAAGCAATAACTGTCATAGTTCTAAAATATTAAAGTTTTATAACTATTCCTCACGCAAATGTTTACCGGTGAGATGAATAAAAACATCTTCCAGATTGGCCTGCTTTACTTCTTTGCGTTTTTCAAAACCACTTTCAACAAGATCATCAATTAGTTTATCTGGTGAAGCTTTTGCAATAATGTTTCCTGAATCAATAATTGCAACGCGATCACATAAAATTTCTGCTTCATCCATATAATGTGTTGTAATAATTACGGTTGTTCCTTCGCTCCTTATCTGTTTTATTAAATCCCACAAATTGCGGCGGGCCTGCGGATCTAAACCCGTGGTTGGTTCATCCAAGAAAATAATTTTTGGCTTATTGATTAATGTTGTTGCAATTGAAAAACGTTGTTTTTGTCCGCCGCTCAGTTCTTTAAATTTTGCTTTGGCTTTATCGCGAAGATTCACCATATCAAGCAACTGCATTGCATTTATATTTTCGTTGTATAAGCCGCCAAACAAATAAATTAATTCTGTTAAATTCAAACCTGGATAATAACCCGAAGATTGCAATTGCACACCAATCACTTTTTTAATTTCATTGGGCGATTCATCAAGATTAAAACCATCAACAATAATTTCTCCGCTTGTTTTTTCGCGAAGTGTTTCTATTATTTCAAGCGTTGTTGATTTCCCGGCGCCGTTCGGCCCAAGCAAACCAAAAATCTCGCCTTTATAAACATCAAAACTTATTCCTTTAACTGCTTTAAAATCGCCATAATTTTTTACAAGATTTTTCACCGAAATAATCGTCTCCTGTTGCATGAAGGCAAGTTAAGCATATTAAATTTTCATATAGAAAAGAAAATTGTAAACCATATTCTGGTTTTTACGTTTCTACGAATATCTTTGACCACTTTCACATGCAGGATCCAATCATCGTTATTTACATTATTTCAGACAGGCGTTCCGGTTCTACTTTACTGGAGAATATTTTGTCAAAATCAAACGAAACTGTTTCTGTTGGCGAACTCGCCATGTTAAAAGGCCATATTATAAAAGAAGGGCCGGGAGAAATATGGAACTGGAATTGCAGTTGTGGCAAACCTGTTTTAGAATGCGAATTCTGGAGCAAAGTTCTTGCAGGTATTTATGATGAAAATTTTGAGACCAAAATTTCATGGCCATATAAATCTTCAAAAGCATTATCTGCTGCTTTATTGCCAGCGCTGCAAAAAAATGCTTTGCTTAAATTCATTCATACAAAAAAAAATAAGCAAACAATAGAGCAGCTGAATAAAGTTTACGTTGCTACCTCAAATATTTCAGCTAAAAAATTTATTGTTGATTCTTCGAAAGATCCAATGCAGGCTTTGGCTGTAAGCGAATGCAAAAATGTGGAAGCAAAATTTATCTGGCTTTCGAGAGATTTAAGAGCGATTACTTTTTCAAAATTGAAAAGATGGAAAGTAAATAAACGTTCCACTAAAAAACCATTGGAAACTTTAACCGATAGCTTTTATTATAAAAAAATTTGTGCTGCAACTTTACAATGCATCAACAAAAACAATTCAATAAAAATAGATTACGAAGCGCTTGCTGCAAATCCGCAAAAAGAATTGGATAAGATCTGCAATAAATTTGGTATTCAGAAATACA
>JBDUBY010000315.1:0-20366 GCA_040003735.1 Parafilimonas sp. | reverse complement strand
GTTTTTAATTGAAGATTTATTAATTGTCCTTTTGCGATTGCATTTCCTGCAGCAATAGATTGATTAAATACTTTACCAGTTCCGTTTATTTTTACAACAAGCCCTGCATTTTCGCAGATGTATAAAGCATCTTTCAAACCCAAACCATTTAATGCAGGCATATATTTATTGCTGATGTTTATGCTTGTTAATAAAGGCTGGTTTTGATGCTTATTCATCTTTGCTAATTCTGTTGTGGCAGAATCTTTATATGGAATATGAATGTTTGAAAGGATTGATTTAATATCTGTTTGAAAACCTGCATAACTATAAGAAGAGCTATCGATTGATTTTACCGATGCATACATCACGCTATCAGGTTGCGGAACATTTAATGTAACAAGCCTGTCTGAAATTTCTTTGAACACAGGGCCGGCAACAGAACCACCATAATATAATGCTGCATGAGGTTTGTTTTTTATAACAACCACACAAGTGTATTGCGGGTTATCAGCAGGAAAATATCCTACAAAAGATGCCTGGTAAATATGATCTCCATAACCGTGAGTTCCATTTGCAACAAGGGCAGTTCCTGTTTTACCGGCAACAGGATAAGTTGTGCCTTCAAACAATTTATAAGCAGTAGAACCCGGGTCGCTGCACACGCCAATCAAACATTCTTTTAATTGCTGCAAGGTTGTACTGTCGCAAATTTTTTCTATTGAAAGCGGCTGTGTTTTTTTGATGATATTTCCTTCCTGTCTTACTTCATCCAGCAAATAGGGTTTCATCATTTCACCATTATTTGCAACAGCATTATACAACATGCATGTATGTAACGGTGTAACCAAAACATTGTAACCAAAAGCCATCCATGGCAAAGTAGTTGCGCTCCAATATTTACTGCCGGGATGATCTATAAATGGCGGACGTTCTCCGTATAAATCAATTCCTGTAATTGAATCAAGATGCAATGTTTTAAGATGATTTACAAACTGCATTGGGTTTGATGAATAACTTGCATATGCCAGCTTTGCCAAACCAACATTCGAGCTTAATTCAAATGCACGTTTCACATTTGTGTTGCTTTCTTCTGCATCATGTTTTTCTGAATCATATACTGTTCTGCCGTTGATGTTCCAAACACCACCTTCAAGATTTACTGTGCTGTTAAGCGTAAATTTTTTATCTTCTAAAATTGAAAGCAGCGTTGCAAGTTTAAAAGTTGAGCCGGGTTCAGTAGGCGTCATTGCATAATTAAAATCTTCCCAGTAAGAACCATCGGGTTGTTGACCAAGATTAGCAATTGCTTTTATTTTCCCGGTCTTCACTTCCATTACAATAGCGCAGCCATGTTCTGCTTCATTGCTTATCATCATGCGCATTAAAGCATTCTCTGTAATTTCCTGTATGCGGCTATCAATTGTTGTTACAATATCTTTTCCATTCTTCGGTTCAATATCATAATCTTCATTTACCGGTACTGCAATACCGCCGGAAATATATCTTACCAAACGCTTGCCTGTAGTGCCTTTCAGCAATGTGTCATATGTTTGTTCGAGGCCAACTTTTTGCGCGTTTTCTCTTTCTAAACCAATAGTTCTGAATGCTAATAATTGATAAGGATTGAGGCGAATGTTTTGCACTTCGGCAATAAAACCGCTTTTGTTTTTACCAAGGCGAACAAGCGGAAATTGTTTCAGTTGCTGGTATTGATCGAAGCTTACTTTTTTCTTTAAAGCGAAGTAGCGGTTCTTAGTTTTATATCCTTTATTTAAAATTGATTTGTATGCATCAGGGGATTTATCTTTAAAAAGATTGGCCAAACAAATACTTAATGAATCAATATTATCTTTAAAAACTTTGCCATTTTTCTGAAGCAAACCATCTGCTTTAAAATCAACATAAATATCAAATTGCGGAATGCTTGTGCTAAGCATCTGGCCATCTTCACTGTAAATAGTTCCGCGTTCTGCATCTACTTCTTCGATGCGGGTGTGCATACTGTCGCTCATACCGCGCCAGTACGCACCCTGCACCTGTTGAATGTAAAAAGCCTTACCAATAACAAAAGCACATACTACAGCAATTGCTATAAAGCATAAATACACGCGCCATAATATGTCTTTTTTAATCTCCATTTAATTTAGTGTTTCTAGTGTAACAACTGTTTCATGTACGAATTTTTATGGGTGGTTTTTCAGTTTTGCGTTGTTGATGTTTCTAATTCAAGTTTTACAGGCGGCACTGTTGCCGGCTTTAATCCTAATGATGCTGCTGCTTGTGTTACCTGCGATTCGCGGCTGCGGTACATTTCCAAACTTTTTAAATTCTTATATTCATATTCCATATCCTTTACCTGCTTTTGCGTTACATTAATATCCCGTATTGTACTATCTGCCCAATGCCCGTTTGCTATATAAATAACAGCAAGCAAGGCGAGGAACATTAAGAAAGCGAAATGCTTAATGATCCATGTATAGTTTACTGTTGAATTTATTTTGTCCTGTGTTATATTTTCTTTCATTACTGAAACATTTTTTAGCTGAATAGAATTGATGCAGTACAAGTGAGTGACACAACAACCGATGCCATTTGTTCAACTGCCTGTACCAAAAAAATCTATATCTTTTCTGCCACTCTTAATTTTGCGCTACGTGCTCTTGAATTCTTCCTTATTTCTTCGGTTGATGGTGTTACTGGTTTTTTGTGAAGGATATTGAAAAGGAATTGCTTTTGTTTTGTGCTGAAAGGATTGTGCTCGTCTTCATCTTCGCCTGCCTGTTTAAAGAAATTTTTTACTATCCTGTCTTCAATGGAATGAAATGTGATGATTGCTGCTCTTGCTTTTGGCAACAATACATTTGGTAATTGATCAAGCATTTCTTTTAATGCGCCCATTTCATCGTTCACCTCAATTCTTAATGCCTGGAAAACCTGCGCGAAATATTTGTTTGGATTACCTTTTACAATGGGTTGCAGCATTGACTTAAATGAATTGATATCTGTTAACTGATTTGAATTACGCTGTTGTATTATATGCCTTGCTAATGTTTTTGAATTAGATACTTCGCCGTATTGCTCAAACATTTTATGCAGCTGCAATTCGGTGTACTGCATTAAAATTTCTGCGGCTGTTTTTTCTGTGCGTTGATCCATGCGCATATCAAGCGGGCCATTGAAGCGTGTTGAAAAACCGCGTTGCGCTTCATTAAACTGGAAACTGCTAACACCTAAATCTGCCAATACACCATTTACTTTTTCGTGCTTATGCAGCTTTAAAAACCGTTGCAAATGGCGAAAGTTATGCGGCACAAAAATCAACCGGTTGTCTTGCAAAACATTTCTTTGCGCATCAGCATCCTGGTCAAATGCGATTAATTTTCCATCAGCATTTAATTTTTCAAGAATGCCTTTTGCATGACCGCCACCGCCAAATGTGCAATCAACATATACACCGTTTGGCTGAATGTTCAACGCATCAATTGCCTCTTCGTATAAAACAGGAACGTGATAAGCAGATGTTGAATCTTGCATATTTCTGTTTTATGCGTTTGTGCCCATTACCTCTGATGCAAGATTTGCAAAAGCACCAGATGAAAATTCTTCAAAGAGCTGTTTGTACTTACCCGAATCCCAGATTTTTATTTTATCAATATCAGAAGCAAGCAAAATATCTTTACCAAGCCCGGCATATTCGCGTAAAGAAGGCGGCAATAAAATTCTGCCTGCGGTATCTAAATCAACGTAGCTGGCACCACCAACAAACAATGTTCTGAATTGGCTTACCTTCGGATTGAATTCGTTTAACTTTTTAATTTTTTCTTCAATGACTTCCCATGCTTTTAGTGGATATAGCTGCAGGCATTTTTCAAAGCCACGACTGATAACGATGGTGCTGGTTCCTTCGGGCATTTGTTTTTTCAAATTTCCCGGAAGAAGAAAGCGTCCCTTCGCATCAATTGTTGCTTCATATTCACCAAGAAAACCAGCCATTTAGAATTAATTGAAAACGAATTTATAAAATAAAGACACAAATTAACACATTTTACCACCTTTTAACCAAAAAGTATATATTTCTATTTATCCACAGATTAGTTATCAGCTGAAACTCAATTGTAGTACGACTTTCAAGCTCGATTGCTTTGAATTTTTGAAATGATATGTGCAGATAGCGTGAATAACCTGTGAATGATCAAAAAACATGTCTCCCAAACAATTATCAATACAGGATTTCGACTATGATTTGCCTGATGAAAAGATTGCAAAATATCCTTTACAAAAAAGAGATGAAAGCAAGTTGCTTATTTATAAAAATGGCAAAATCAATGAAGATGTTTATTTAAATCTTGATAAGCATTTACCCGGAAATTCCCTCATCATTTTTAATAATACAAAAGTTGTTGAAGCAAGATTATTATTTACAAAACTATCAGGTACAACTATAGAAATTTTTTGTCTTGAACCTGCGGATAAATACGCTGATATAACAGCAGCAATGCTTGCAACTAAAACAGTTTTGTGGAAATGTTTGGTTGGCCATGCTAAGAAATGGAAGGATGAAATATTGGAAAAAAATATTTCCTTAAATCAAAAAAAAATTCAACTCAGAGCAAAAAAAATAAGCAGGCAGGATGAAAATTTTATCGTTGAATTTTTTTGGAATGATGATACAGTAAGCTTTGCTGAAGTATTACATCTTGCCGGCATAATTCCCTTGCCGCCATATTTGGATCGCGATGCAGAAAATGAAGATGCAATACGCTATCAAACAGTTTATGCAAAAAGCGAAGGTTCTGTTGCTGCGCCAACCGCCGGTTTACATTTTACAAATGATTTATTACAAAAACTATCAGCAAAAAATATACAACAGGAATTTGTTACACTTCATGTTGGTGCAGGAACTTTTAAACCTGTAAAAACCGAAACCATCGAAGCGCATGAAATGCATGCAGAGTTTTTTGAAGTAGGTATTGAATTGATTGACACATTAATTAATAAAGCTGATAAAAAAATTATTGCTGTTGGCACAACAACACTGCGCACTTTGGAAAGTTTGTATTGGATGGGAATGAAATTAAGTCAACAATTAATGGTCAACAGTCAACGGCAGCTTACAATAGAAGATATAACTATTCAACAGTGGGATGTGTATGAATTGAATGATAATATTTCTGTTGAGAAATCTTTAACCGCGTTATCATTATGGATGAAAGAAAATCATCTTACAAAATTGTTTGCCAAAACACAAATTATAATTGCGCCGCCATACAAATTAAAAGTTGCTGATGTTTTAGTAACAAATTTTCATCAGCCAAAATCTACATTATTATTATTGGTTGCTGCGGTTATTAGTGATGATTGGAAAAGAATTTATGCATATGCATTGCAAAACAATTTTCGTTTTTTAAGTTATGGTGATGGTTGCTTATTTTTTGCATCATAATGCACGATGCTTTAACGCGTCATATTCATGCTTCCATCTTCTGTGCGTCCACAAATAAATTTCAGGTTGTTCTCTTATATTTTTTTCAAGTAATTTTATCATACGTTTTGTAAGCTCGCCTTCTTTTAAATTTTCAGAAGTAGTATTTAGTTCATAAAATTTTACTTCATAATATCCGCGTTTTATTTTTTTAAACTGAGTATAAAAGTTTATAGTATTGGTTAGCCGTGCGCTTTTTTCAGGACCGGTTACAAAGGGTGCAAGTTTATTAAAGAATGGCAACCAATAAGCGGTTCTTGTTTCACCAGCATTTTGATCGCTTACAAACACAATTGCAAACCTTTGTTTGCTGTAAGGTTTAAACTCGCGCAGGTAGTTTGTAGCAGCAATCATTTTTGCATTAAAGCGGCTTCTTAAATCATAAAAAATTTTATTCATGGCCTTATTTTTTAATGGCATATACACCACTAATTCCGGGTATGCTGAATTAAGGCTTAAAGAAAGATTTGCATATTCCCAATTAAAAAAATGCCCTAAAAAAAATTGAACATTTTTGCCACTTGGATAACAATCATTTACCATTTCAAAATTGCCAACAAGCCTTTTTTGCAATTGCCTTTTTGAAATACTGAACAGCTTAACAGTTTCAATAAAATTATCAGTGAAGTTTTTATAGAATTTTTTTGCAATAACTTTTTTTTCTTCAACAGATTTTTCAGGAAAAGCAATAGAAAGATTTGACATCACAATATCTTTCCTGTAACCAATAACATAATAAATAAGAACATAAGCTAAATCGCTTATTAAATATATAATCCAGAAAGGCAATAAAGAAACGAGATATAAAAAACCATACAGCAAATAATACATTGACAAAGAATAATCAGTAAAATAATTTTATAAAATAATATTCTGAAGAAGATTGCTTTTATAAGGATGATCTGTATTGTAATGCAAGCCACGGCTTTCTTTTCTAAACTCTGCGCTTTTTACGATAAGATAACCAACACTAATAAGATTTCTTAACTCGCACAATTGTGGTGATACTTTTGTTGATTTATACAAGGCTTCAGTTTCCTCAAATAAAAGATCAAGGCGCCTGTTAGCACGTCTTAAACGCACATCGTTTCTCACAATGCCAACATAATCACTCATTATTTGTTGCAACTCTTTTAAGCTTTGTGTGATGAGGATCATTTCTTTTGGTTCAGATGTTCCCTGCGCATTCCAATCAGGAATTTCAGCTATATTTTTTTCCATGAAAGCGTTCATTTTTTCAATGGTGTTTAAGTAGGCCCGATGTCCAAAAACCATTGCTTCTAAAAGACTGTTGCTTGCCAAACGATTTGCGCCGTGTAAACCAGTGCTTGCACATTCACCGCAGGCATATAAATTTATTATTGAAGTGCAAGCCCATTCATCTGTTTTAATACCGCCGCAACTATAATGCGCTGCAGGTGCAACAGGAATCATTTGTTTTGAAACATCAATACCAATGCTTAAACATTTTTCATAGATATTAGGAAAATGATGAATGAATTTTTCTATATCCATGTGCCTGCAATCAAGATAAACATGTTCCGTTCCTGTTATCTTCATTTCATTGTCAATAGCTCTTGCAACAATATCACGCGGAGCTAAATCTTTTCTTTCATCATATCGTTCCATAAATGCTTCTTCGTTTTTATTTCGAAGAATTCCACCATCACCACGCACTGCTTCTGTAATTAAAAAAGAAGGAGAAACACCAGGTTCAAATAAAGCGGTTGGATGAAATTGTATGAACTCCATATTCTCCACTTTTCCTTTAGCACGATAAACCATGGCAACACCATCGCCGGTTGCAATACGCGGATTAGTAGTTGTGCGATATACCTGGCCACAGCCACCGGTTGCCAATACAGTAATTGGCGATAAAATTTTTTCGATATGATTATTTGTGATATTTAAAACATACACGCCATGGCAGGTAATATTTGTTGAAGATTTTGTAACAAGAAAACCAAGATGATGTTGCGTGATGATATCAACAACAAAACAATAATTGATAAATTTAATGTTTGAAAAAATTTTTATTTCTTTTAATAAAGCGCGTTCAATTTCTCTTCCTGTAACATCTTTATGATGAAGGATTCTGTTCTCGCTATGGCCGCCTTCACGACCCAAATTATATTCGCCGGTTTCATCTTTATCGAACTCAGCGCCGTAATCAATTATTTCACGGATGCGTTCCGGTCCTTCGTGTACAACAATATCTACAATTGCTTCATTACATAAACCATCGCCCGCAATTAATGTGTCTTCAATATGTTTTTCAAAGCTGTCATTTGCATCCCAAACACCGGCAACGCCACCTTGTGCATATTTGGTGTTGGTTTCATCTGCGGTTGTTTTAGTAATAATGATAATTTCTTTTTCGGGAAATGCTTTTGCAATTTTTATAGCGTATGTTAAACCTGCAACGCCTGAACCAATTACAAGAAAATCTGTTTGCATGATTGCAAATGTAAAGCCTTAAGATTTGTTACTGATTTGGAAATCCTGGAGCTGGGAATTTGAAATCAATAAAGTTGTGTGCATTTAAGCCGAAGATGCTATGAAAATATTCTGCACAAGGGAGTGACACAACCGTGTTTAATGCTTATTCTATAGTTGATAACAAAAAAAATGCAGGCAATTTTTGCCTGCGCTAATTAATAAATTTTATATGTTGTTAAACATCTGTTGTGCCTCTTCTTCCAAAAATTAATGAAAGCACAAACAAGATAATAAATAAGAAGAATAAAAATTTAGCGATGCCTGCAGCACCTGCAGCTATACCACCAAAACCAAAGATTGCAGCTATAATAGCTACTACTAAAAATATTAATGTCCAGCGTAACATAGTTTAAAATTTTAAGTGTTAAACAATGTATTTACTAATTAAAATATCATGCCATAGTTATTTGCGAAACAGAAAGGCAAGCATGCTTATATGTGATAAAGGAAGAAGTTCCTCAATATGAGTAAATTTATTTTTCCATTTGTTCAATCACCTGTTGTGTAACACCGGTAAAACTAAAACCGCCATCATGAAATAAATTTTGCATAGTAACCATCTTTGCATAATCGCTAAAAATTAAAGTGCAATAATTGGCGCAATCTTCTGCTGATGCATTACCAAGCGGGCTCATTTTTTCAGCGTAGTTCATAAAACCATCAAAACCTTTTACACCGCTGCCTGCAGTTGTTTTTGTTGGTGATTGTGATACGGTATTTATTCTTACTTTTTTTCTTTCTCCATAATAATAACCAAAGCTGCGTGTTACACTTTCAAGCAAGGCTTTTGCATCCGCCATTTCATTATAATCAGGAAAAACTCTCTGTGCAGCAATATATGTAAGTGCAATAACGCTGGCACTTTCATTCAACGCATCCATATCCCATGCAGTGCGTAAAACGCGGTGCAAACTCATTGCAGAAATATCTAAAGTTTTCTGGTTGAAATTATAATCAATACCAGTATAAGCTTTTCCTTTGCGCATATTTAAACTCATGCCAATTGAATGAAGGATAAAATCTATTCCGCCGCCAAAATGCTTTACACTTTCTTCAAATAACTTTTTAAGATCATCCATATTTACAACATCGGCGGGTATAACCGGCGCATTATTGCATTCTTTAGAAAGTTGATTGATCTCGCCCATGCGCAAAGCAATTGGTGCATTGGTTAATACCAATTCTGCGCCTTCGTTATAACAGGCTTTTGCAGTTTTCCAGGCAATGCTTTGTTCGTTTAATGCTCCGAATATAATTCCCTTTTTTCCTTTAAGTAAGTTATACATGTTGTTGGTTTGAGGGCGTAAAAATAATTGAATTCACTTATCAGATAAATGTTTGGTTGTTTATAAATGAAAAAGTTGCATGTTTATTCATTAATTCATTAAAAATATATTGCAAAAGGCACTGCGTTCATTCTTTATCTAAATTGTTTCGTATTTAAATACGAGCAAAGCTGAATGATCAAAACCAAAACAATGCTTTATTGCCGCGCTAAAAAAATGAAATATTTTTTGCTGATTATAATTGCGATGCATGCGTTTGCCGGTATTTCGCAAACAAAACATATTGATAGTTTGCGGAGAAATGTTTTCCTGGCAAAAAATGATCAACAAAAATTAATGGCAATTTTTGCTTTGTGTGATGAAGCAAATTCTTTGCATCCTGACACGCTGTATAAATATTGCACACTGGCGAATACAATTGCTACGCGTAATAAGATTAGCGACGATATAATTCAATCAGCTCTTTATAAAGCATTATTTTTTTCAAGAAAAGGACATTTTGATCTTGAAGAAAATTTAATTGATTCTTCGCTCCTTCTTTTAAAAAACTCAGAAAACATAACGCTTAAAAACCGGTTTCTTGTTTTGAAATCGAACATGCTTATCAGGTCAGACCGGCAAAAAGAATCAATGAGCAACAGCCTTCAATTATTGCATGCTGCCGAAGAAACGAAAGATATTTTAACACAGGTACGCGCAAAAACTTTAATTGGTTGGGCATATATGGAACTTGGGCAAAACCGCGATGCGCTTACATGGTTTTTTAATGCACTAAAACAACAAGAAGGTTTACCGCAAAATCAATGGCAGCCATTTTTGTATTCGAATATTGCGGCTGTTTATAATGAGTTGAAAAAAAATGATTCGGCAGAATTTTATATAAAAAAATCACTGAACGAAGCGCTTGAAAGAAATGATCTTTCTTACCTCGCAAACACTTATTTCATTTATGGTGGAATTTCTGCTGATTTAGGACGAACAGCTAAAGCCGAAAATCTTCTGGAAAATGGTTTGCGTGTAAGGGAAATTATTGGCGATCCTTTTTACATCGTTTCAGACATTTACCAAATGGGTTTATTTTATGCTGACAATCATGAAACAGACAAAGGCATCGCCGTTTTACAGGAAGGTATTTCAATGGCGTATCAAAATAAACTTTTCGAGAAGCTGCCAATTTTGTACAGCGCGCTTGCAAAAAATTATAAACTTTCCGGCAACTATTTACAGTACAGTAAAACGCTTGATACAATTATAACGCTGAAAGATTCTTTATACAAAAAAAATTCTGCAGATGCACTTGCAGAAATGCAAACGAAATATGAGGTTCAAAAAAAAGAAAACACCATCATTAAACAACATTATGATTTAGTAAGAAAAGACTTATTTATTTATATAATTGCGGCATTATTAGTAATAACAATTTTAAGTGGTTTTTTCTTTTTTCAGAACAGGAAAAAGAACCAGCGTTTAAAGCTGCAAACTATAGAAATAGAACAAAAGAAAAAACTTACACATGCAATAATGAAAGCAGAAGAAGATGAACGTAAACGCATAGCAGAAGATCTGCACGATAGTGTTGCGCAAAAAATGGTAGTTGCAAAACTTAATCTTGAAGCGCTTGGAAATGGTTTGGATTTGGCGGATCAAAAAATGATAATTTATAACAATATTAATGCGCTGCTAAAAGAATCAACTGATGAAGTAAGAAGTTTAAGTCACAGCATGATGCCGCATGCTTTTGAGCGATATGGTTTAACAAATTCAGTAAGCGATTTCCTTGATAAAATACATAAAAAAAACCTGAAAATAAATTTTAGTGCTGAAGGAGATTTTTCTGCAATTAAAGAAAACAAAGCGCTATTAATATATCGCATTATGCAGGAATGTATTCAAAATGTATTAAAGCATTCTGCTGCAACAAGCCTTGATATATCAATGATCTGCGCAAATAATGAAGCCGATATTATTATTGAAGATAATGGCAGCGGTTTTAATACAGATGAGATTAATAATGGAACAGGGTTAAAAAACATACAATCGAGAATAGAATTTTTAAATGGAAAATCAGATATAAATAGCACAGCAGGTAAAGGAACGGTTGTTGCTATATACATACCTTTATAAGGAAATTATTTAAATTTCTTGAGTGAGTGAACCTGTAATACATCTTGCAATTTTAGATGATCACCAGATCGTGATAGATGGCCTTAAATTATTACTGCAGGCCGATCCCAAATTACATATTGCTGCTGAAGCAAACTCAGCAGAAGAAATGCTTGAATTGCTCAAAGTAAAAAAAATAGATGTTATTCTCACTGATATAACCATGCCACATGGTATGAGTGGATACGAATTTTCATTTAGGGTAAAACAGGAAATGCCTCAAATAAAAATACTGGCGCTTTCTATGAGCGAGGAAGGCGGAATGATAACCAAAATGATAGAAATAGCAAGGGTGGATGGTTATATTCCAAAATCGGCTGGCCAGCAGGAATTACTTACAGCGATCAAAGAAATTGCTTCAGGAAAAAAATATTTTTCAACCAATGCTTTACAGCAATATGAAGTATATAAAAATATTAAGAGTGAAAACCAGGAACTAAACCTTACGCCAAGAGAACTGGAAATTATTCAATGCATTATTAAGCATTACAGCAATAAGCAAATTGCAGAAACACTTTTTATAAGTGAGCGAACCGTTGAAACACATCGTAAAAATATCTACCGCAAAACACAAACAAAAGGCGAAGCCTCTTTAATACAGTTTGTACAACAACATAAGATTTTAGGTTAACAATTTCTTTTCTTAACCTGTGCAACAAGATTATCAAACCCGCTACCTAAAATTTACCCAACGTTGGGTATTGTCTTCACCCCATCATCATCATACTTTTGATGTTGCAAAAAACTGCTTTTGTAACCGTTTAAAACTTTACTTCTGCAATTCAGCGTTAAGCTTTCACTTTTTATCTTTTAACAAACAAAAATCTGTACAAATGAAACTAAAACTTTTACTCTTGCTTTTGCTTGCCGGTGCATTTTATAGTACCGTAAAAGCAAACGAAACTGAACCCAACAACAGTTGGAATCAGGCTAACACACTTGCTCTTAACGGTTCCAATAGCGGAATTATAAATCCTACCGGTGATATTGATTGGTGGAAGGTAAAAACAAGTGGTGACGGTAAGCTTACCATTAATTTTACGGCAAGGTCAGGCAAACCAACTTATGTTGAAATCTATGACACACTTGGAACATATAAATTAGCCGGCAATTATACTAGCGGCACTTTTTCAATAAGTGCTGATGGGCTTGCACAAGGCACTTATTATCTTAAAGTTTATTGTTATTATGGAAGCGATACAAGCAGTTATAACATTTCCAATACATTAACCGTTCCGGCACAGGCAAATGATGTAGAGCCTGATAATTCACGTGCGCAGGCAGTTGCACTTCCTTTAAACGGAAATAAGATAGGCCACATTGATTATTATTATAACAATCATCGCGATTCAGTTGATTGGTATAAAGTCACTACTAATTCAGATGGCCGTCTTCGTTTAACCATGGCTTCTGCCAATGGTCAAAATGTGTGGGCTTATTTATATGATAATGATGGCAAAACATTATTGGCAAGCGGTTATACTGCTGGTTCTACTGTTGTGGTAAACCAGGATGGTCTTGCGGCAGGCACTTATTACATAAGGGTAAACACGTATTATACTTATGAGTATGCGCCATACACACTTTCGGATAGCCTCTTTACACCAACAATTCCTAATGATCCTGAACCAGACAGCACAAGAGCGCAGGCGTTAACACTGCCATTAAATGGAAACGCAAAAGGCCACATAGATTACTATTATAATAACCATAGGGACAGTGTTGATTGGTATAAGATAACTACTAACGCTGATGGTCGTTTACGCCTCACAATGGCTTCCGTCAATGGCCAGAATGTATGGGCTTATTTGTATGATAATGATGGCAAAACAGTTTTAGCGCAAGGCTATACTGCAGGCACTGCGGTTGTTGTAAATACAGACGGCCTTGCTGCAGGAACTTATTATATCAGGGTCAATACTTATTATACTAATGAATTTGCGCCATACACACTTTCAGATAGCCTGTTTAAGCCAACAATTGCTAATGATATTGAACCGGATAGTACGAAAGCGCTGGCTTTGACATTACCATTAAACGGCAATGCCACTGGCCATGTAAACTATTATTATAATAATCATAAGGACAGTGTTGACTGGTATAAAGTAACAACCAATGCAGATGGCCGTTTACGTCTTACCATGACTTCCGCAAACGGTCAAAATGTGTGGGCATATTTATTTGACAATAATGGTACTACATTAATAGCAAGCGGCTATACTGCTGGTTCTGCAGTTGTTGTAAATACGGATGGTCTTGCTGCTGGAACTTATTACATAAGAGTAAATACTTACTATACTTCTGAATATGCGCCATACACATTAGCTGATAGTTTATCTATTTATAATAACAATGATATTGAGCCAAACAAATATGCAAAACAGGCAAAAACTTTAAAGTCAGATCAGCCTAATACAGGACATGTTAACTTCTATTATAATAATCTTAAAGACAGCGTTGACTGGTTTAAGATAAATTATACCGGCAATAATGGTAACATGTCTGTAACATTAGATGTTTCCGGACATTATGCAGGAGGAGATCAAAACACGTGGATGCAGATTTATAAAGACACAGCTGCAGCTCCGCTTTATAGTGGTTATACTGCCGCAACTGAAACAGCAAATCTCTCCAGCCTTGCTAAAGGATATTATTATGTAAAAGTCTTTACTTATTATACTTCCGGATTTTCTGCATACACAATCACTCCTAATTTTACGCAAACAAAGGCAGGAATTATTACAAGTTCCTATGACACTATTCCTAATTGTTCTTTAAACACAGTTACATATACATTAAGCAAGAGTCATTCTCCGTATAGTGTACAGCTATACAGATTTGGAATTAAATATGGCAAGGCAGAAATTGTTAATGGCAAGAGTGTAACTTTTGATAGTTTACCAAGTGGAAGTTATTATGCAACTGTTTACGGAGATGGTGCTACAGGAAATGCTTTTGGAAAAAGCAGCACAATTGCGCTTGAACCTACGCCAACCAATCCGCATACAACGGCTATTCAAACCAAGCAGGCAAAGCTTTTATGGAATGCATTACCATGTGCAAGTTATTTTTCAATACAATACCGTGTTCACAACACAGCTACATGGACTTCTGTCACTACCAATGGTAACGTTTCTAATTATTTATTGAAGGGATTAACACCTTCAACAAGTTATGATTGGAAAATTGCTGCTGTAGATTCAGAGAACAATATGTCAATCACCAGTGCTTACACTAATATTGTAACGTTCACAACTACATCATCTCTTATCGCTAATGGTAATGGTGGTGATCAGGATAATCTTAGTATAAACTCAGACAAGAATCTTGGTGTAATTTCTGTCGCTCCAAATCCAGCAAGCAGTTACTTTACTATTCATTATAACACCACAATAAAGCAACAGGCAATTGCAACATTGTATGATGTTAATGGTAAACCAGTTTGGACATCTGGTTCAATAAACACAGATGCATTAAACGGCAAACAGGTAATTGTAAGCCAATTTGCAAGTGGATTTTATTATCTTAAAATTACAGATGATATAGGCGCAGTTCTTGGTGTTGCTAAAGTTTCAATAACGAGATAAAAACCTATAATAAACATCAAAACCCGCTGTAAAAAACAGCGGGTTTTTTATTTTAGAAATAATTACCTCGATGCCAAATTGAATTTATATTAATTCTACCTTCCCGAATTTTTCTTCAACAGCTTTATGCCTGAATTCAAATATTTTTTTAAGTTGATTTTTTACAAATAAAGTATTTGCAACATCACCAATAAACCAGAAAGGAACTTTGTAATGAACAATATCAGTCATTTCAATACCATTATTTATTTGTTTAAAATGATGCTGGTGATGCCATAAACTGTAAGGGCCAAAACGTTGTTCATCTACAAAATAAATTTTATCTTTTACATGCGTAATTTCCGTCATCCAATATAAAGGAATGCCAAGCAGAGGCTTTACGGTATATTCAATTATTTGTCCTGCATACATTTCTTCCTCATTATATACACTTATTATTTTAAACCCAAGATTTTTTGGCGTGATAGCATTTAAATTTCCAGGCTTGCTGAAAAAATCCCATGCAGTATCTATATCAACAGGAATTTTTTGAATACTTTTTAATGAATATACTTTGCTCATAACTCAACAAGCTACAACAACCATTAAAGCATTTAGTTTATTGTTTTAATAAATTCTTGTGTGAAATCTTTCAAAGTATTATTCAATTTCAATATCGTATTTATCTAAAAGACCAACGGCAGCCGGCAATGAAAACTTTGCTTTCTTAATACGATTTATTTCAGGGTTGATGGAGTAATTAAAAGATGTGCGAAAGTCAGCTTTCTCAAGTATTGTATTTTCAAATTTTGCGTTTAGTAAATCGCAGTTGTTAAATACAGAGTTGCTTAAATCTGATTCAGCAAAATCAACTTCGTGTAACGTAGAGTTTTTGAATTGCATCTTTTTTAGGTTCATTTTAAAAAAGGATGAATCGTTTAAAACACAATTTTCAAAACCGGCAGAAAACAAAAAGCTATCACAATCAAGAAAAAGCAAACCAAGCAATTTGCAATCTTTAAACTGCACATCTCTAAAGACTGTTTTATCCAGCTTTGCAATACTCATATTACAACCATTAAACACACAATCTATAAAATGAATATTACGCAAGTCCGTGTTTGAAAAGTTACAGTTATTAAAACAACAACTTTCATAATCACCAATCGGTAATGCCTTTTCTAAAAAATCCTTTTTATCAAAATTTTGCTCTTCAAAATATTGTCTTTCCATAGCCATTTTAAATTGTTGCAAAAAAATTTGACGGAGTTATTTCTGCATCATTTCAATAATTACAAAACCCAAAATACAAAGCAGTATTATGGCAATAACAACAATAATTTGCCATGAAATGTTAATCGCAGTTCTTTTTCTCTTTGCTTTTTTATGCCTGAGCTTTTGATGAAGATCATTATTTATTTGTTGTGCATAAGCATTGATTTTTTCTGCTGAAGAAAACTGCTGTAACCCTTCAACGCCATCATTTACAAAAGAAGAATCAGCCATCTTATTCTCAACATCATGCGCATCTTCTGCTGACGATTTGCCTTTTACATAATCCAGCAATTCATCTTCATTAAATTCTTCTTCCGCATTCCATATATTGTTCAAATCTTCCATTATTGTTCACTAAGTTTTTTTTCAACAAGCAGTTTAAGATTGCGTTTGCCATTTTGAATATAACTTTTCACCTGCATTAAATTAAAGCCGGTTTGTTCGCTTATTTGCTGGTAAGATTTTTTATCAAGATAAAATAAAGTTATACATGTTTTTTGATCATCACTTAATTCATCAAGCGAAGATTCAACCAATGTCAGCAGCTTTTCTTTATCTGCCGCACTTTGCAAAGGGTATGTTTCTTCAATAATATTTTCATTAATTTCTCTTACACTTTTCACATCATGTTTACGCAATTGCATTAAACAATAATTACGCGCAATCATATACAGCCAGCTTTTAAAAAACTGCACCGGGTAACGCTGCAATTCATGTATCACTTTTAAAAAAATTTGCTGCACTGCATCTTTAGCGGCTTCTTCATTCTTCAAATATTTCATGCACACGCCAAGCAACAACAAAGTATAACGCTGCAACAAAACACCCAGCAAACGGTTATCGTTATTCTTATAATATTGCGATAATAATTCCTGGTCGGTTGTATGTGTAAATTCTTTTTCGCTCAAAGTGTAAGTCTTATCTACAAGATGCAGCAATTAATAAATTCCATAAATATTTGGGTTACAAAAGCGCTGATATTTTATAGCATGTTTCTTACAGCTTGTACGCAGCTACGAATCGTAATATTTATACAGCAGTTTAAAAGCAGTAATTAATTAAGGTTCATTGAAATATTTTCCTGCTGCCTGAAATAAACAGGCTGCCCTTTTTGAATTGCGGGCTTCCAATCAGGACTATTGCTTAATAAATCAAAGACTGATTCATCTGCTGACCATTCTACTGATTGCTTTAAATAAGGGTTTATTATTTTACCAACTTTATTAATAGTAAAACATACGGTAACTTTATATGTACCCGCTTTAAAATTAGAAGCCAACCTATTGGGAACTTTAAGATTATGCTGTATATATTTACTCCAGTCTTTAACACCTTTACCAAATATTGCTTCTGTTTGTGTTGAATCTTTTTCTAAACTATCAGATGTAGTTGCATACGATTTTCGCTCCAGGTATTTGCCATTATCATACTCATCATAATAAGTTGCATTTACACTATCACCCATGAAATAATCCCATTTATCATTTTTTTTAAAATTGCGTACCCAGCCTGAACTATCAATTTTTCCTTTTGTGTTGTACCAGCAAAAAAAACCATTTGGTATTGTTAGCGCTGCATCTTTATAAGATTCCTGCTTCATCATTGGGCCAACTTTATTATAATACCTGCATACATATTCTGAATCGCTTATCATTATTTGCTGCATAAAGTATGTACAATTATCAAAAGACTTGGCTGGAGTCCAGTCTGTATTAAAAACATAAAAAGTACCATTTATTGATTGTGCCTGGCATTTGTTTATACTAAAAACAAGCAGCATTATAGATAATAACTTAGCGGTTGATTTCATAAAAATTATCAAAATAATCCAAACAATATAGAATCAATCTTGCGGATGATGTCGCCCAGATCTTCATCATTTTCGGGAAAACGATTTTTATCAACATCAATTATAAGCAAAGGCCCGTGTTTGTAACTTTCAATAAAACGGTTATAGAGTTCGTTTAATTTTTTTAAATAATCGAGACGTATATTTTCTTCATATTCGCGGCCACGTTTTTGAATTTGATCAACCAATGTAGGCACCGATGCTTTTAAATAGATCAATAAATCCGGCGGCTGCACCATTGACTGCAGTGTTTTGAAAAAATTAAAATAATTATCAAAATCACGCTTATTCATCAAACCCATATCATGAAGATTAGGCGCAAAGATGTGTGCGTCTTCATAAATCGTTCTGTCCTGTATTACTGTTTCTGTGCCGTTTTGAATATCAAGCAATTGATTCAATCTTCCATTTAAAAAGTATATCTGCAGGTTAAAACTCCAGCGAGGCATGTCTTCATAAAAATCCATCAAATAAGGATTATGATCAACATCTTCAAACTGCGGAATCCATTTATAATGTTTGCTCAGCAATTCTGTTAGTGTGGTTTTTCCGGCTCCTATATTTCCGGCAATCGCAATGTGCTTAGGTTTTTTTTGTTTGGCCATTAGATTTTAAAATTCTGAAATTCAAATTATAATTCCCAAATTATTTAAACTTATTTATTAAACCTCACACATAATTAAAACCCATTGCTTCTCTTACCAGTTTTAATGTTGCGGATGCACTTGCTCTCGCTTTCTCCTCTCCCATTTTTATAACTTTTGTAAGATAGGCTTTATCATTTTGAATTGCCGTCGCTTTTTCGCGAATTGGTTTTACAAATGCAACCATATCTTCTGCTAATTGTTTTTTCATATCACCATAACGAATGCTGCAATTTTCATAAGCTGTTTCAAACTGTGCAACCACATCATAATTACTTACAAGCTGCATTAATGCAAAAAGATTTTGAATATAATCAGGCTTTGGCATTCCTTCTTTAGCCGGGCCACTATCTGTTTTTGCTTTCATTATTTTTTTCTGAATGAGATCATCATCATCATTAAGATATATTGTTGCCATCGGGTTTTCGCTTTTGCTCATTTTGCCGCCGCCATCAAGACTTAAAATTTTTGTAAGTGATTCACCATAATTAAAAGCAAACGGCATAGGAAATATGGCATCATAACGGCGATTAAAACGCTCTGCAAGATTCCGCGTCATTTCTACATGCTGTTCCTGGTCTTTACCCACTGGCACTTTTACTGCACGATGAATTAAAACATCTGCCGCCATTAACACAGGATATGTAACCAAACCTGCATTTACATTTTCCGGGTTCTGGCGCACCTTATCTTTAAATGTTGGCGTTTTTTCCAGCTCGCCCTTATACGCAAGCATATTTAAATACAAATACAATTCAGCAATTTCAGGTATATCGCTTTGCACATAGATAACAGATTCTTCCGGGTCAAGACCTGAAGCAAGCAATTCGCCCAATAACCTGTGCACATTTCCGCGCAATTCTTTTGTATCAGGATGTGTGGTTAAACTATGCCAATCAACAACACAAAAATAACAGTCATAATCATGTTGCATGCGCACCCAGTTTTTTACGGCACCAAAATAATTTCCAAGATGCAAAAAACCCGTTGGCCTTATTCCGCTTAATACAATTTCTTTCGGCATATGGCGAAGATAAGAATGTTGAAAAGTGAAAAAAACCAAAATTTAAAATACCGTATTCTATTTATAAAAACCTGCAGCAGTTATTACCAATAAAAGGTTTCTTCATGATGATGAACATCAAAAACTATCAAAGCTTTTTTACAAGAGTTATTACGCAGCGTTGGTTCTGTATTTTCCTTTGCGCGGAAAGAGCATTTCGGTAATAAAAATAAGTATTAAACTAAGTGCTGTGGTGGCTGCAACTTTACCAATGAAATAAACGAAATCACCAAACTCCATCCATTCAATAAATACCAATAATGTTGTATGAAGAAATGTAAGTATAAGCACGTAGGTTGCGTAAGAGCCCCAGCCCATACTTTTTACTGAAGGTTCAGCAAAACTTAATTGTGTTGTTTCCTGCGGTATTAAAAGATTTAATAAAAATGGACGCAGGTAAGCGATCAGTAAACAAGGCATTGTATGTAATCCAGGTGTGCCGCTAAAATAATCAAAGGTCAATCCAAATATAAAAGCCAGCAGCATTAAACCTGTGCGGTTAATATTAAATGGCAGCCATAAAATAAACAGGAAATAAATGTATGGCTTTACAAACT
>JBDUBY010000455.1:0-1821 GCA_040003735.1 Parafilimonas sp. | reverse complement strand
ATTCAAAGTCGCATTCAACCTTATAATTGTCGTTTCACTACAGCATGTAAGTTTTATAAAATGCAGATGTTTGTGTTGTAATTAATAACAACAAAAAAAATTAAAATGGAAAACACAAACAAAACAAACATCACTGTTGAAACAACCGTAAATGCACCGGTAGAAAAAGTATGGGAATATTTTACAAAACCAGAGCACATCGTTAAATGGAGCCATGCTTCTGATGACTGGCATACAACAACAGCTGAAAACGATTTGCGTGTTGGCGGCAAATTCAGCTCCCGCATGGAAGCAAAAGACGGAAGTTATGGATTTGATTTCGGCGGTATTTACGATGTAGTTGATATTAATAAAAAAATAGAATATACGCTTGACGATGGTAGAAAAGTTAGCATTGATTTTTCAAATGAAAACGATGCAACAAAAGTGTCAGAAACTTTTGAAGCAGAAAGTACAAATTCAATTGAAATGCAAAAAGGCGGATGGCAGGCAATAATGGATAATTATAAAAAATATACTGAAAATAATTAATCATTCAAATGATATGTTATTAAACCTGGTAAAAAAAGTTGCCAGGTTTTTTATTTATAAAAAATTGAAATTTGCATGTGCCTTTATTTTATCAGCATACAATTAATACAACTACTAAACTTGGTATTTGGAAAATAGAAGAAGATGAAAATTTCTTTCTTCAAAAAGTTCCTTTGCAACAAAACATCACGCATCCGCACAAACGTTTGCAACATTTGGCCGGAAGATTTTTATTGCAATATTTATTTCCAAATTTTCCTTATGAAGAAATTTTAATTGCAGACACACGCAAACCTTATTTGCCAAACGAACAATATCATTTCTCCATTTCGCATTGCGGTAACTACGCAGCTGCAATTGTAAGTTCAACACATCGCCTTGGCATTGATATTGAAATTCCATCTGAAAAAATTGAACGTATTGCGCATAAGTTCATTCATGAAAATGAGAAAAGATTTTTAGTAAGCAGTGAGCAGTTAGCAGTAAGCAATTTACCGTTTATTGATCACCGTTTACCATTTACAATTCTATGGAGTTCAAAAGAAGCACTATTTAAATGGTATAGTTTAGGCAAGGTTGATTTTAAGGAAAATATGCAACTGGATAATTTCATACAAAAACAAAACGACAGTTTGTTACTGCCGTTTGTTTTTAAAAAAGAAGATTTGATTCAACTTAATATTACTGCCAAAATTTTTAATGAGATTGTGTTAAGCTGGCTTGCAACCGATAAATAGTTATTATTTTTCTGTTGCAGCTTTTTCCAAAACAGGAACTTCAATTTTTTTCATTTGCATCATTGCCTGCATTACACGGTTTCTTACACCTGCATCTTTATCCTGCAATAACTCCATTAATCTTGTTGGAACAATTTGCCATGATAATCCATATTTATCTTTTAACCAGCCGCATTGAGATTCGGCTCCATCTTCAAGCAGCTTGCTCCAATAATAATCAACTTCTTCCTGCGAGCTACAATTCACAACAAAAGAAACAGCTTCAGTAAATTTAAAAAGCGGGCCGCCATTTAGAGCGGTAAATTTTTGACCTTCTAAAGTGAAAGCCACAGTCATTACACTGCCTGCAGGTCCGGGACTACCTTCGCCATAATAAGCTTTGCTATCTACAGAAGCATTTTTAAAAACTGAGGTGTAAAAATTTGCAGCATCTTCGGCTTCTTTATCAAACCAAAGAAACGGTGTAATTTTTTGTGTGATGTTTGCCATAATAATTTAGTTTTTATAACACAAACTTACTCGCGTTATCATTAAAATATAATGGTAAAAAGCG
>JBDUBY010000256.1:0-1827 GCA_040003735.1 Parafilimonas sp. | reverse complement strand
CTCCGCCTCTGCCCAACGTACCCGGAACAAGCGGCGCACTCCACAAACTATAATCACGCTGGCTATGACAATCTACACATAAGTTAACGTGATTGGCAAGATATTCTCCTCTTTTAATTTGTTCAGGCGTTGATTCAACTTTGAGATCCGGCGCAGCGCCTACATCAGGTAATGCGGCTTTAATATAGATCAATAATCCGGCAACGCCAACAATAATCAATACGATTAAAACACCTAAGACTTTCAGAAATTTTCTCATAAACAGTTTTTTGTAATGGTCTTGCAAAAATAAAGATGATGAGAATTAAATACTCAAAAAAAATAATACATTTTATAATTCATTGGTGTAATTGCTATATATAATTCAACAATAAAACAGCTTTTATTAAATGATGCGCAACTTTTATTATGAAAAAAACATTTGCTCTATTGACACAACTGCCTGATTTATTTGATGCCTTCTTTTACCGCAGGCATAACTTTTTTACCAAACAATTCAATAGAATGCATAATTTTTTCGTGTGCAATATCACCTGAAATAATCTGTGCAAGAAAACGTGTGTTGTTGAATAATTTATATTGATAAATTAATTTTGCTGCAGCATCTTTTACACTTCCAACAACAAGCGGCCCGTCAGGTTCACACAATGCATCAAAATGGTCTCTTGTCATATTACTCCAGCCTCTTTCTTTACCAATTCTATTCATTATTTTTTCATAGATAATCCAAAATTCATCTCGTGCCTGCTCGCTTGAATCCGCAATGTAAGTATGTTCATTTATACAAAGCTGTAGTTTGGTTACATCATGACCAGCTTTGCTCGCAGCATTGCGATAAAGATTAGTGAGCTGTGTAAATTGAACAGGGCTTCCGCCGAGAATTGCAATCGTTAAAGGCAAGTTCAAACTGCCTGCACGCACAATTGAAGATGGTGTTCCGCCAACTGCAATCCATATGGGTAATTGTTGTTTAAGCGGTCGTGGATAAACGCCAAGATTATTTATTGCTGCGCGATGCGTTCCTTTCCAGTTTACAATTTCATGTTGATTAATGTTCATCAGCAAGTCAAGCTTTTCAATAAATAATTCATCATAATCTTTAAGATTATAACCAAACAATGGAAACGATTCAATGAACGAACCACGGCCAGCCATAATTTCTGCACGACCATTTGATATTAAATCAAGCGTTGCGAAATTTTGAAATACACGAACCGGATCTGCAGAGCTTAAAACAGTAACAGCACTTATAAATTTTATTTTTTTTGTGATGGATGCGGCAGCGGCTAAAATCATTTCAGGTGATGATATTACATAATCAGCCCGGTGATGTTCACCCAAAGCAAAAACATCTAACCCAATTTCATCAGCCAGCTTTGCTTCCTGTAATAATTCCTGAACTCGTTTGTGCGCATTAATTGCTCCACCTGCAACTTTATCCGGTTGTATTTCTCCAAATGTGCTTATTCCAAATTCCATTTTTTAAATTTATGCTGCAAAGAAAACCTATTGTTTCATCATCGATTATATTTACCAAAGCTATCAATGTAACCACGACAACATCAAACTAAAACATGAGAAGTTATAATCCTAAAGAATGGAAAAAGATCATTCTTGATTTTCATAAATCTGATACACTACGCAAGCTTATTCCTGTTTTAATTGCTGCAGGTATTTATGCATTTATAATTGCCTTTGTTGAACTTCATTATATAAATACGGCGCAAAGAGACCGTTTAAAAAACCTCACAATAATTGATACGCTGCTGGGATTTGTTCTTTCACTGCTGCTCGTTTTTCGCACCAATACTGCGTATGAACGCTGGT
>JBDUBY010000007.1:0-20473 GCA_040003735.1 Parafilimonas sp. | reverse complement strand
TTAAGGCTCTACCACCTCAAAGTAGCGTGTCTACCAATTTCACCACCTGGGCATTACCGCAAATGTAGAAGGAAAATGTTTTATTTATTTAATTCAATTCTAAATGTTGTGCCTTTACCAGGTTCGCTGTGCTTAACAAATATTGAACCTTTGTGATACTGTTCAACAATGCGTTTGCTTAATGTTAAGCCCAGGCCCCAACCACGTTTTTTGGTAGTAAACCCCGGCTCAAATACTTTCATTATATTATTTTTAGAAATGCCTTTGCCTGTATCTGACACGTCAATTAATACCTGCGTTGCCGACTCTTTAATATGCACCTTAACTGATCCCTTTTCATCTATCGCATCAAGTGCATTTTTTAAAAGGTTTTCAATAACCCAATCAAACAAAGGCGGCGATATCATCACTGGAATTAAATCTTTCTTTTCAGCATCAAGAATAAAATTGACTTTTTTACCGGCCCTGCGTTTTATATAATCCATCATATTTATAACCTGCTCTACAATATTTTTTTCTTCAAGATGAGGATGACTTCCAATTTTACCGAACCGGTCAGTTATAAGCTCAAGCCTGTTTACGTCTTTCTCAATTTCACCACTCAGCTTTTCAGTTTCCGGAATTTCTTTTAAAACTTCAACCCAGCCTTTCAAACTTGAAACAGGTGTTCCTAATTGATGTGCTGTTTCTTTCGCCATGCCCGCCCACAATTGATTTTGCGTACTGATGTAAGATGTTCGCTGCGCAATGATTGTTACAGTAAGAAAAAGCCCAACGATTATTAATTGCACAATAGGATAATAGCGAACCTCGCCCTGTAGTGTGCTTTCGCCATAATAATATTTATTTGCGGTATATGGTTTTTCTGATAAAGTAAGAATAATCGGGTCGTGATCCTTTTTAAATTCTGCCAGTTTTTTATATAAATAATTTGGATCATTTTTAATTTTTGCAGTATCAAGATTCACGCAGTTACCTGCATTTATACTATCGTTTTCATTTGTTTCAATAATAGGAATTTCTTTGTTTTCCCTGGAAATTCTTACAGCAAGATTAAAGCTAACGTCATCACTTGCATTTATTATAGTGCGTTGCGCTTCGGCCCATATTTCTACTTTCTTTTTTTCATCAGCAGATATTTTTTTTGCCAGGTAAGACGAATAAAAAATAGTGCCTGTTACTATTGCTGCTGCTATTACAAACAATAAAGTTTTGCCATTAAACCATTGCTGTATCATCATTCTAAAATAGTTAAATAGGGGCAAATAAAAATCCCGCAAATAAATTGCGGGATTTTCTGAGTGCTCAAATCTGTTAGACTAACTAAATAGTCCCCCTTTCCTTAACTCTTTTGTTCCCTCTCCAATTTTATACCCGTTCTGATAAATCTGAATTTTATAGCTGCCCGTTTGATATTTTCCAGTTTCAGGCTTCCAGTCAAAACTTACCGGCATGCGCTTACCTTGTTCATATTGAACATCAATTTTATTGGTAAAAACTTTATCACCTTCATCACGTGTAGTAAATGTACCGCTGCCATTTGTAGGAATAGTAATTGGATGACCATCAGGACCAGTTACGCATACATACAATTCTTTGCTACCACTTGCTGCAACACGGTTTTCATCAAGATCAAAAGAAATTCTGAATACATCAGTATTTTTTGCTTTGGTAACCACCTTTTCCTTACCACTGCTTTTAATATCTATAGCTGCAATATTTATATTAGATGCATGCAATGTAGAACCTACATCCTGTATATGTTCTTTTTGTGCTTCTGTTGTATCAAGTACTTGCTGAACGTGTGCTTTTTGTACAGTAAGCGTATCGCGTTGATTTGTTAGATCAGTATTTGCTGTAGTTAATGTTTGATTTTCTTGTTTTAACTGATCAACCTGCGCTAACAAATCTGTAATCTTTCCATTTAATTCTTTTATCATTGATCTTGCTTTGCCAAGGTCTGCATTCTTCTTTGATAATTCAGATCTGATACTTGATTTCAAACTATCAATTTGATTTTTCCGTGCTTCAAGATCAGCTGAAAGTTTTGTGTTCGTTCCTGTTAAAGAATCCATTCTTGATAAGGCATCGTTGTATTCAGATTCTACTGCACTGCGTGATGAGTCTGCAGCGGTATATTGTGTTGTAAGCTGATCAATTTTTTCACCTGACTTGTTCTTATCATAAATAATATATCCCCATGTGCCAACAAGGGCTGCGATTAAAATGCCATAAATTAATTTGCGATTGTCTTTAGGCTGGTCTGCCGGTTGATTTTCCGAAGTGGATGACGGATAATTACTGTAACTCATATATTGCGGTTTATTTTTTTAAACAATTTGCTTAATATTGATAAAACAATAAGTTGAACCCAAATACTTCTTTATTTAATCTTCTTTTGATTGACATTGAGACTGTCCCTTGCTATCACAGTTTTGAATTGCTTCCCGACAATATAAAAGTACTTTGGGCGGACAAAATTTCCAAAACCGTGCCAGAAAACCTATCCTTCGAGGACAGCTATTTGCTAAGAGCGGGCATCATGGCTGAGTTTGGAAAAATCGTTTGCATTTCTGCAGGCTATTTTTATGAAGATGTAAACAAAAATGTGTGCTTTAAAGTTAAAAGTTTTTGTTGTGATGATGAACAGGAAATTTTGCGCAATTTCCTGCAAATAACAAATTCATTTTATAAAATAAATAATCGTTTCCAGTTTGCTGGCCACAATGTAAAAGAATTTGATGTTCCATATATCTGCCGTCGCCTGCTTATCAATAATATTCCTTTACCTCAATATTTGCAGCTTCATGGCGCCAAGCCATGGGAAATAGAAATGGTAGATACCTTGCAATGGTGGAAGTTTGGCGATTATAAAAACTATATTTCACTAAATCTTTTGGCTAATATATTAAATGTGCCCACATCAAAAGGCGATATGGATGGAAGTAAAGTAAGAGATGTTTTTTATGATGAAAAAGATCTTGACCGTATATCAACATATTGCGAGAAAGATGTAATCGTTGTTGCAAATGTCATTCTCCGGTTTAGAAATATGCCTTTGTTAAGCCAGGAAAATATACAAATTATAAAATAGTAAAGAGCAGGATGAGTTTTGCAAAAAGCCTATATATTTGCAGCCCGTTGGTGCGGTAGCTCAGTCGGTAGAGCAAAGGACTGAAAATCCTTGTGTCGCCGGTTCGATCCCGGCCCACACCACCAAAAAGACTTACATATTAATTGTAGGTCTTTTTTGTTTTGATAACCCCATTAATTTCTTTGAATCAAATTGCATTGCATTTTATTAATGGCTATTGGCTGCTGGCAAACTTTATGATTTAACGTGCAGTTGAAACAACATTGAAGCTTAGAATTCCTTTTTGAAACCTAACGAAAAATGCTACAATCACTTCGTTAACGAGGTTTTAATGTAATCTTGCCACTTTTCTGTTAACAACCGTAAATAAATTTAGACCTATGCAATAATATTACATTTACGTCTACTAATCTTTAACATGACTTATGAGAATAAAAACAACTTTCGCTTTTATTGTGCTTTTATTTCTTTCATGTTCAAAAGAAGATTATAACAACACAAAGTTAGATGCCATCATTCCTTCTAATGATGCTGTAATTATTGACCCGTACAATATTCCAATTGATGAGATTGGCCCCGGCACTTTTATGGATTCTATTGGTGGGTTATATCCTGATGGTACAAATGCTGCATCAGGAACTTATGCTAATGATTTATTTGCAACTTCACAAAGTATTGTACCAATTGACACCTTTGGCGTGCCGGGTACTTCATCTAAGCTTTCAAAAATTGCTTTTATTTCTTTAGGTGGAAGCACCGGTGGTCACAATATGAAATCATTAAAAGATAAAACAACCGGCAATCCGTTAACAAACCCAAAACTTCTATTACTTAGTTGTAATAACGGAACCGGGGATGCATCTATCAATAGCATCATGAATCCAAATGATCTTTACTGGAATCATGTTACACAAATTATTAAAGGCGGAAAGTCAAGCTACAGGCAGGTACAGGTGATTTACCTGGAAACAGAAGATTCAACCAGATATGTGGCTTTCCCCGGCAGGCCAAACGTTGTAAAACAAGAGCTTGAAACATGCTTGCGTGTGCTTAAACAAAAGTTTCCAAATATTAAAGTTGTATATAATCTGGCCAGAACAAGAACTTTTCAAAGCACAGCTCTTTGGAACAGGGAACCTTCTCCTTATTATTGGGGCTGGGCAATGAAATGGGCCGTACAAGATCAGATTAATGGCGTACCCGGAACAGAATATAAGGGCGATATTATTGATGCTCCAATGCTTGCATGGGGCTTTTATCAATGGGCGGATTCTATACCAAGATCAACTGATGGGTTTTCGTGGGTTAAGAGCGAGACCGCTGATGGTTTGCATGCAAACTCTTTTGGCCAGGATACTTTATCAAACAGGTTTCAAAATTTCCTGCTTACAGATAAATATGCCAGCGTTTGGTATGCCAGGCATTAATTGTGGTGTACTAAATCACGTATATATTTTCTGATTTATTATAAGAAAAAGAACTTTATTTAATTAGATTTTGAGAGAGAGGAACACTTGTTCGTCTCTCTCAAAAAATTTAACGCCATTATATTTTAAACATTACTAATTTTACAGCCTTAAAAATATTGGTTCACAATTTATATTGAACTGAATTTGAAACAGAACATCGCGCATAACAACATACCTGCTCCTCATCAACCCCTGGTGAGTGTTGTTATATTAGCTAATCCTTTTTGTTTACGACCGGCACGACGACCGAGAATTTAATCTCTCAAAAATGCATGCTCATGCAAACTTGTGTAACAACATCTGTTACGCACAAACAATTATCTAATATCATTAAGTAAACATAGTGGAACAAAAGATTATAGTACGTATAGCCAATAGTGGCGATTCTGATTTTGCAGAAATAATTACTGCTGAAATGGAAGAATCTGCAAAAGCAAGAGGTACTGGCATTGCAAAACGCAGCCCTCAATACATCATACAAAAAATGATTGAAGGCAAAGCGGTAATTGCCATAACACAGAATAATACATGGGTTGGTTTTTGCTATATCGAAGAATGGAGTCATGGTGCATTCGTTGCAAACAGTGGTTTAATTGTTGCGCCGGCTTTTAGAAAAACGGGAATAGCAAAACAAATTAAGCAGAAGGTATTTGACCTTTCAAGAAAAAAATATCCCACCTCAAAAATTTTTGGATTAACTACAGGTCTTGCTGTAATGAAAATTAACAGCGATCTCGGTTATGAGCCTGTTACTTATTCAGAACTTACACAAGATGAAACGTTTTGGAGCGGATGCAAAAGCTGCGTGAATTATGACATTTTAATGAGCAAGGAAAGAAAAAACTGTTTTTGCACAGCTATGTTATATGATCCTGTAGATCATTACGAGCCTACTGAAACAAAAGAACATTTTAATAAGAAAAGTAAAGTATATGAGCGCCTGATGAAGATTAAACAAAGCGGTTTTATAAAAGCATTTCGTAAAAAAGAAAAACAAAAAGTAGAAGAACAAAAGAAAAGCCGTTCATTCGTTTCAATGTTTACATTAATTTTTTCATGAGAAATTTTTTGGTAACCGGCAGTTGTACATTTGGCATCTTCGTTGCGTCGCAACACTGCATCTTTTTGAAACATTATTCAGCATAATTAAAATCAGACATCAACAAATCTGCAATTAGAAATGAAAAAAGTTGTTCTTGGTTTTTCAGGCGGTTTAGATACAAGTTTCTGTGTAAAATATTTAACGCAAGATAAAGGTTATGAAGTACACAGCATTGTTGTAAACACCGGTGGTTTTGATGAAGCTGAATTAAAAAAGATTGAAGAACATGCGTACAAACTCGGCGTAAAAACGCACACGGCAATTGATGCAGTTAAAGGTTATTACGATCGCATTATAAAATATCTCGTATTTGGAAATGTGTTGAAAAATAATACCTATCCTTTAAGTGTAAGTGCAGAAAGATTAATACAGGCTTTGCATATTGCTGATCATGTAAAAAAATTAAATGCCGATGCAGTTGCACATGGAAGTACAGGCGCAGGCAACGACCAGGTTCGGTTTGATATGGTGTTTCACATAATGATTCCAAATGTTGAAATTATAACACCAATACGTGATCTTAAATTAAGCCGTGAACAAGAAATTGGTTATTTGAAAGAGAAAGATGTTGATATGAATTTTGAAAAAGCGGCATATTCAATCAATAAAGGTTTGTGGGGAACAAGTGTTGGTGGAAGAGAAACTTTAAACAGCAAAGGCATGTTACCGGAAGATGCGTGGCCAACGCAAGTAAGCGCAACAGAATCAAAAGAAGTTAAACTGCATTTTAATAAAGGAGAATTAATTAGTGTTGATGATACAACATTTGATTATCCAACACAAGCCATTCAATATTTGCAAAATATTGCAGGACCATTTGGCATTGGAAGAGATATACATGTTGGCGATACAATTATCGGTATAAAAGGTCGTGTTGGTTTTGAAGCTGCTGCGCCAATGGTTATTATTAAAGCGCATCATGCATTAGAAAAACATGTGCTTACAAAATGGCAATTGAGCTGGAAAGATAATATCGCTAATTTTTATGGAAACTGGTTGCATGAAGGACAAATTCTTGATCCTGTAATGCGTGATATAGAAGCGTTCTTACAAAGTTCGCAACAGAATGTAACAGGCGATGTGTTTGTTCAATTGATGCCGTACCGGTTTCAAATAATTGGCATTGAAAGCGAGCATGATTTAATGAACAGCAAGTTTGGAAAATACGGAGAAATGAATACAGGCTTCACTGGTGAAGATGTCCGTGGCTTTAGTAAAATTTTTGGCAATCAAACAGCAATGTATCATTTTTTAAATAGTGATAATAGTAAGTTTTAAGTAATAAGTTCTGCATTGTTGCGGCTCTTACTTACAACTGATAACCTACAACTTAATACTCATGATTAAAGTTGGAATTATAGGCGGAGCAGGTTATACAGGCGGAGAATTGATTCGTTTATTAATCAATCATCCTGAAACTGAAATTGTTTTCATTAATAGCAAAAGCAATGCAGGTAATGCTGTTCATAAAGTTCATCAAGACTTGCTTGGCGAAACTGATTTGATGTTTTCTGATGTTTTAAATGATGATATCGATGTTTTATTTTTATGTCTTGGTCATGGTGATTCAAGAAAATTTTTATCAGAAAATGAAATTCCATCAAGCATAAAAATTATTGATCTTGCCAATGATTTCCGTTTAAATCAAGATGCAACGTTTAAATCAAGAGATTTTATTTATGGTTTATCAGAATTAAATAAAGAACAAATTAAATCAGCGCACAACGTTGCAAACCCGGGCTGTTTTGCATCAACTATACAACTTGGTTTATTGCCTTTAGCAAAAGCTAATTTGTTAGATGAAATTTATACAACAGGCATTACAGGTTCAACAGGCGCAGGGCAGTCTTTAAGCACAACAGCACATTTTAGCTGGCGTGCAAATAATATTCAGGCTTATAAAACATTATCGCATCAGCATCTGGGCGAGATCATTCAATCAGTAATACAATTACAAAAAAATAAAAACATTGAACTTTCTTTTGTGCCATGGCGTGGCGATTTTACACGCGGAATTTTTGTAAGCTCAACTATTCGTTGTGAACAAACTTTAAGCGAACTCAAAATATTATATAAAGATTTTTATGGAGGACATCCATTCACAATTTTAAGTGATGATGCTATTTTTCTGAAACAGGTAGTGAACACAAATAAATGCATTATTCAATTGGAAAAAGTAGGCACTAAATTAGTAGTGCATACCGCGCTTGATAATTTATTAAAAGGCGCAAGCGGGCAAGCGGTGCAAAACATGAACCTCATGTTTGGGCTTGATGAAACAACAGGATTAAAATTAAAAGCAACGATGTTTTAAGTAGCATGTATTAAGTTATAAGTAATGCAGAATTATAAAGATTTAAAAGTTTGGGAAAAGGCACATTTATTCACGCTTCAAGTGTATGAATGTACACGTGCTTTTCCTAAAGAAGAACTTTATAGTTTGACTAATCAACTTAGAAGATCCTCATCATCAATACCGGCAAATATTGCAGAAGGCTGCGGCAAAAGCTCAAAGCCAGACTTTGCTAATTTTTTAAATATTGCTCTTGGTTCAGCAAACGAATCAGAATATTACCTTATTCTGTCAAAAGATTTATCATATTTAAAAGAACAAATTTTTCAAACATTATATAATCTAATAAACGAAGTAAAAGGAATGTTAATCGCATTGATAAACAAAGTGCGTTCATAACTTCTTACTTACAACTTAAAACTTATGACTTTATTCGACGTGTATCCTTTAAACGACATAACAATTACTAAAGCAAACGGCTCTTATGTTTGGGACGAAAATGGTGTGCAGTATCTCGATTTGTATGGAGGTCATGCGGTAATTAGCATTGGCCATACACACCCGCATTGGGTGCAGCGAATTGAAGAGCAATTAAACAAAATTGCCTTCTATTCTAACTCGGTGCATATTCCGATTCAACAGGAACTTGCTGATAAATTAGGCAAGGTTAGTGGCAAAGAAGAATATCAACTATTCCTTGTGAATAGTGGAGCGGAAGCAAATGAGAATGCATTAAAACTTGCATCTTTTCACACTGGCAAAAAGAAAATTGTTGCATTTACAAAAGCTTTTCATGGCAGAACATCTTTAGCAGTTGCGGCAACAGATAATAAAAATATTGTTGCTCCTGTAAATGAAACAAGCAATGTTGATTTTCTTCCTTTTAATGATGAAGAAGCATTAAGAAATTATTTTCAGAAAGAAGGTAAAAAAGTAGCTGCTGTTATAGTTGAAGCTATACAGGGTGTTGGCGGCATTAACGTAGCAACAGAAAGTTTTTTAAAATTGATAAGAAGTTTGTGTGATGAACATGATGCCATATTTATTGCTGATGAAGTACAATGTGGTTATGGCAGAAGCGGAAAGTTCTTTGCATTGGATCATGCAGGTGTAAAAGCTGATATTTATACAATGGCAAAAGGAATGGGCAATGGATTTCCAATTGGAGGAATTTTAATTGCGCCTTATATCAACCCCAAACATGGAATGTTGGGAACAACATTTGGTGGTAATCATTTGGCTTGTGCTGCTGCATTGGCTGTGCTTGAAGTAATAGAAAAAGAAAATTTAATTGAGATGAGCAAGCAGCGTGGTATGTATCTCATCAATAAATTAAAAAATATAGATGGCATTGAAAATGTTCGCGGCAAAGGATTAATGATTGGCTTTGATGTGCCCGAAGACATTCAGGATTTGCGCAAGAAATTGTTGAATGATTATTTCATTTTCACCGGTGAAGCAAAACCTAATGTTATTCGTTTGCTGCCTGCTTTGAACATTACACGCAAGCAGGTGGAAGAATTTTTAGATACATTAAATGAAGCGATTGAAACCCCTGCCCCTAAAGGGGTTGAAGAAATTGTCTTTCAATAATTTTAAAATTACTCCCTTTAGGGTTGGGGCTTATGAAACAATTTATTTCTGTTCATGATGCAGGCAACATTAATGCTTTGGTTGAAAAAGCATTAGCATACAAAGCAAATCCTTTAAAAGATAAAACACTCGGGTTGGGTAAACGCATTGGATTATTGTTTCTGAATCCAAGCTTACGAACTCGTTTAAGTACACAGGTTGCCGCTGCAAATCTTGGAATGGATGCGATTGTTTTTAATGTTGATAAAGAAGGTTGGGCGCTTGAATTTGAAGAAGGGGCTATCATGAGTGGCAGCACTGTTGAACATATTAAAGATGCTGCGCCTGTGCTGGGAAGTTATTTTGATATTCTTTGCATCAGAACATTTCCATCGTTAAAAAACCGCGAAGATGATTACAGTGAATTATACATTTCACAGTTTATAAAATATTGTGGCGTTCCGGTTATTAGTTTGGAAAGCGCAACATTACATCCGTTGCAAAGTTTAACTGATGTTATTACAATAACTGAATGCCAAAAGCTAAATGCTAAGAGTCAAAAGCCAAAGATTGTATTAACCTGGGCGCCGCATGTAAAGCCTTTGCCGCAATGTGTTGCTAATAGTTTTGCGCAATGGATTAATGCATGGAATGAAGCAAATTTTGTGATAACGCACCCGGAAGATTATGAGCTGAAAGAAGAATTTACAAAAGGTGCAACTATAACACATAACCAGGATGAAGCTTTGAAAGATGCAGACTTTGTGTATGTAAAAAACTGGAGTACTTACAAAGATTATGGGAAGATTTATGAGAACGATCCTGGTTGGATGTTGACTGAAAATAAAATTGCTTTAACAAACAATGCAAAGGTTATGCATTGCTTACCTGTTAGAAGAAATGTTGAATTAAGCGATGAAATTTTAGATAGTGCAAATAGCATTGTTACACAACAGGCAGCTAATCGTGTGTGGGCTGCGCAAGCTGTGATTAGTGAAATTTTAGAAAGTAGTAAGTAATAAGTTTTTTGTAAGTATGGATAAACTTTTTGTTATAAAAGTTGGCGGTAATGTTATTGATGATGAAAAAAAACTGAAATCATTTCTGCAATCATTTGCGTCTATACAAGCGCATAAAATTTTAGTACATGGTGGCGGAAAGATTGCAACTGAAATTGGTAATAAGCTCGGCATCGAATCAAAGTATATTAACGGTAGAAGAATTACTGATGATGATACAATCGATTTGGTGATGATGGTTTATGGAGGATTAATCAACAAAAAAATTGTTGCACAATTACAATCATTCAACTGTAATGCAATTGGTTTAACTGGCGCTGATGGAAATATTATTCCTGCAAAAAAACGCGCTCCAAAAGCCCTCTCTCTTGGAGAGGGTTTGGGTGAGGTTATTGATTATGGCTGGGTTGGAGACATTGAAAATTCAAAGCTCAATACTAAAAATTTAAAGCTTTTATTGAATAATAGTTTTGTGCCTGTATTTGCGCCGCTTACACATGACGAGCAAGGTCATATTCTAAACACAAATGCAGATACAATTGCATCTTCATTAGCTGTTGCGCTTTCAAAATTTTATCACGTTCGTTTGATATATTGTTTTGAAAAGAAAGGTGTGCTGGAAAATGCAGAAGATGAAAATTCAGTTATTAATTTTATCACTAAAGAAAAATATAAACAACTGCTTGATAAACAAAAATTGTTCGCCGGCATTCTTCCAAAAATAGATAATGCATTTGCAGCTATTGATGCTGGCGTACATGAAGTATTGATTGGCGATGCAAACGATCTCATTCAAAATACGACAAACAAAACAACAGGCACGCTGATTACACAATAATGGAAATTAATAATTTATACAATGATGCATTGCAACTTCTGCAGCAATTAATTTCCATCCCTTCATTTTCAAAAGAAGAAGATAAAACTGCTGATGCGATTGAAAATTTTCTTCAATCAAAAGACATAATAACAAAAAGATTTTTGAATAATGTTTGGTGCACGAATAAATATTTCGATAAAACCAAACCAACGATTCTATTAAACTCACATCACGACACAGTTAAGCCAAATAAACAATATTCAAGAGATCCGTTTAAAGCTGATCTTGAAAATGGAAAATTATTTGGTTTAGGAAGTAATGATGCAGGTGGATGTTTAGTTTCATTAATGGCAACATTTATTCATTTTTATTCTCAACAAAACCTACAATATAATCTTGTTCTGGCAGCTACTGCTGAAGAAGAAATAAGTGGTAAAAATGGTGTTGAATTATTGTTTACTGAATTGCCAAAAATAGATTGTGCCATTGTTGGTGAACCAACATTAATGAATATGGCTGTTACAGAGAAAGGCTTGCTGGTATTGGATTGTACGGCTTACGGCAAAGCTGGTCATGCGGCAAGAGAAGAAGGTGACAATGCAATTTATAAAGCTATAAAAGATATTGAATGGTTCATGAATTATAAGTTTGATAAAATATCAGATTTACTTGGACCAAACAAAATGAGTGTTACAATTATCAATGCAGGTTCACAACATAATGTTGTTCCGAGCGAATGTAAATTCACAGTTGATATTCGTGTAAATGAATTATATGATTTTGATGAAGTGATTAATATCATCAAACAAAATATTCAATCTGAAATTGCGCCAAGAAGTTTGCGGTTAAAATCAACAAGCATTACATTAGATCATCTATTAGTTAAAGCAGGAATTGAACTTGATAGAAGTTATTATGGTTCGCCAACAACAAGTGATAAAGCTTTGATGAATTTTCCTGCATTGAAAATGGGACCGGGCGATAGCGCAAGAAGTCATAGTGCAGATGAATTTATTTATGTTGATGAAATAAAGAATGGAATTGAGTTATACATTCAGTTGTTAAATAAAGCCTTGAGGTAAAATCTTTTATAAAAGTTGTAAATTCGTATAAAGCATTATTATGGAAAATTCAATTAGAACTGAGTTGCATGAGATGATAGATAAATTTCCGGAAGAAAAGTTACAAGAAGTATATGAGCTTTTACATGACAATGAATATTCAGATGAATTGAAGGGCATGCTGGATAATGAATACGAGGATTATAAAAGAACAGGTAATGCAATATCAAAAGAAGATGTCGACAAAATTATTCATGCGGTTCTCACAAAAAAATAATGCCTGTTTACACAATTACTTTCAGGCAAAGAGCTATAAAAGAATATGCTGAATCAACAGCATGGTATAAGCAACACAGCGTTCAAGCATGCGAAAACTTTGTTACAACAATTGAAGCTGAATTAAATTCCATAGTTAAATCTCCTCACTCGCATAGAAATAATTACAAGCATTTTTATGAAGCCAAAATGAAAAAATTTCCATTTAGCATTATATATTTTATCGACCAAGAAAAACAAGTTGTTGTTATAACTACATTGTTTCATCATAAGCGGAATCCATTAAAAAAGTATAGATAAACTTAATGAAGCTCTGGCAAAAAAATATCGCATCCTTAGAAGAAGTTGAAAAATTTACTGTTGGCAACGATCGTGAATTTGATCTTCAGCTTGCACCTTTTGATGTACTTGGAAATATTGCACATGCAAAAATGCTGGCAACTATTGGTTTGCTTACAAATGATGAAGCAGATGCATTAGTGAATGAATTAAAAAACATTTATGCATCAATTCAAAATTCAAAATTTAAAATTCAAATTGATGTTGAAGACATTCATTCACAAATAGAATTTTTATTGACGGAAAAGCTTGGTGATATTGGAAAAAAAATTCATTCTGCACGCAGCCGCAACGACCAGGTATTGGTTGATATAAAATTATTTTTAAGAAGCGAAATTGAAGCGCTTGTTTTATATGTTCAATCATTTTTTGAATTGTTGATTGCACAAAGTGAAAAATATAAAAACGATTTACTTCCGGGTTATACGCATTTGCAATTAGCGATGCCATCATCATTTGGTTTATGGTTTGGCGCTTATGCAGAAGGCTTGGTTGATGATTTAATTACGCTTCAATCAGCATATAAAATCGTAAATAAAAATCCTTTGGGTTCTGCGGCCGGTTATGGTTCTTCTTTTCCTATCAATAGAACATTTACAACAGAACTTTTAGGTTTTGATGATTTGCATTATAATGTTGTATATGCGCAAATGAGCCGCGGAAAAACAGAACGTATTGTTGCATCTGCATTGGCAAACATTGCTGATACCTTATCTAAACTTTCAATGGATGTTTGCTTATATATCAATCAAAATTTTGGTTTTATTTCTTTTCCTGCAGAACTCACAACCGGCAGCAGTATTATGCCACATAAAAAAAATCCGGATGTTTTTGAATTGATACGTTCGCATTGCAATCAAATAAAAGCATTGCCGAATGAGATTATGATGATGACAACGAATTTGCCATCAGGCTATCAACGCGATTTGCAGTTATTGAAAGAACATTTATTTCCTGCATTCACAACTTTAAAAGATTGCCTCAGCATTGCTTCATTAATGTTAAGCAACATTGAAATAAAAAAAGATATTCTTACAGATGAAAAATATAAACATCTCTTTAGTGTTGAAGAAGTAAATAAATTAGTGAATCAAGGCATGCCTTTTCGCGATGCATATAAAAAAATTGGTTTTGATATTGAAGCAGATCAGTTTAATTATTCAACTAATATTCATCATACACATGAAGGTGGCATCGGTAATTTAATGAATGACAAGATTGAAGCTAACATGGATACTGTTGTTGAAAGTTTTCAGTTTGAAAAATATCATAACGCAATAAATGCCTTACTATCCTAATAAAAAAAACCATCACTTTTAAATGATGGTTTTTAAAAATAGGGAACATAAACAATTATTGCACGATCAGTTTTGTTGATTGTATTCCGTTATCAGTAATCATACTTATATAATAAACTCCTTTTGCAAGGCCGTTTGTATTTACACTTAAATTATGATTACCCTGTTGCATATTGCCACTAAACAATGCCTGTAAAGTTTTACCGTTTACATCTGTTATCTTCAAAGATGTATAACCTGTTTTAGCTAAACTAAACTGTATTGTTGTTTGCGTTTTTGCCGGGTTTGGATAAACACTTACTTTGTTTTGATTGATAGCAACTGCATTAGAAATTTCTGAAACGTTTTCATCATTCAAAGCAGCAGAACCTACATTTACAGGGGTTGAGCTGATACCATTAGCAACAACCTCAATTGAATATTTACCCTTTGGCAAACCTGCAGGAAGCGTTACATAACAGGTATCATTTAAATTACCACGCATAACACCTGTGCTGCTCCAGTTAAAAGTTCTTGCATAATATACTTTTGAATTCACCGTAATTCTTACAAGAGGATAATTTGAATTCATCTGCCAGTCGTCACCATACGAAGTGCCTTCAGAAATACCATTGAACAAATGGCCAATAAATCTATATACGCCAGGACCCGCTTTTTGAATTTTTGTTATAGTTGGTTTGCCAGCAGCAAGCTGTGTGCCGGTTGGTGTATAAACATAGTATTGATTTGAATTCTGAAGCCCAAAAAGTACCTGGCCGTTTGGTAAATCAATCAAATTTGTTTGGTAGCAAGAAGCAGTTGTTGTGAGGCCTCCGGCAGGCGCATTTACACGCGTAAAGGCATTTGTTGTATAATCATATTCGTAATAAGATGTTGGTGAAGGAAAATGATTAGAGGCTGTTGCAGCTGCCGATACCGGGCAAAGTACTTTTCCATTCACCATCATAGCTGCTGGTGCATCTGGTGTTCCTTGTCCGTTTGGAAAATCTGCTATTGCCGCCCATGTTCCAGGTGCTGTTGAGCCCGAAGGAGTATAGATAGCGTTGTGGCCTAATGACCCTAAGAATAATGCACGGCCATCAGGTAATAATAATGCTCCGCCAGATTCTAAACCATATGGATCGTAAATGCTTACCGGTACTGTTGCATCAGCAATCCATGCGTTTAATGATGGAATAAATCTTTCAGAAGTTTTTGCACCCCTGTCAATAAAAAGAATGCTGCCATCTTTTAATTTAACCCATGCAGATTCGTTATGAATACCTAAACATGATGGGCCGGTTGAATAGAGATTTGTTGCAGGATCATAAATCTTTGTTGGCCTTAAATTGCTTGATACAAGCGCCTGGAGAACCGTTCCATTTTCAAGGATTTCTGAGTTGGCATCACTTACAAATGAACCAACTGGCCCATTACTTGTCCAAACGTTTGTAAGTGGATTATAGGTTTCGCCAGATGAGCCGCCAGTTCCATATTCGCCGCCGGCAACATATACTCTTCCGTCTTTCAATACTTGTGATGAAAAATATAATCGTGTGCTATGCATTGGTGCAATGGAAGACCACGTTCCGTTTGCATAACTGCCATTAGCATCTGGCGTTAAACGGTTATATGTATTCCCGTAACCGTCATTACCGCCTCCAGAACTTTTGCAAAGAATAGTTCCATCTGAAAGAACAAGCATTTCACCAAAACATGTATTAGGAGCTACATTGGTAACTGCTGTCCACGTGCCTTGTGCAAAGCTATTTTGCGAAAGAAAACCAAAACAACATACTGCAATTAAAACACTAATTTTTCTTTGTTTCATTACTAACTGATGTAAAAAATGTTTCATAATTTTTATTTTATATTAACAATAAAAAACTAATGTAATTTTTTTTACATGAATTAAACATTAAATGTTAAAAAAAATTATTTGTAAGTTATTGCTGAATAGAAATTATACAGCACAAGGGAGTGACACAACCGTGCTTAATTGAATTGATACAGCTCATAACAAAAAAAATTGCAGCGTTAATTAAACTCTTACAAAAAAGTAATTTATAAGATGAATACTACAGTTGTTTATAAAACATTTTAAAATCTTACGCCGGCTTCAATCTTAAGTGGCAAAGTATTTTCCTGGGGCGGAATAGGGCAGTTATAGCCATCAGTATAAGCGCAATATGGATGATATGCTTTGTTGAAATTGATTATGATATTGTTGCCTTGCGGAATATTCAGATCAATATATCTTCCGCCTTCGTATGTTTCATTACCGCTGGTTAAATCGGTAAATGGAATAAAAATATAATCTTTATACTCAGCAGATTTTATTAAATCCTGCGATTGGTAAACACTGAGTTTATATTCTTTCCCGCTTATTGTAAAAAATACTTCAGCATATTTTATGTATGTTTTTCTTATGCCGCCTGACGTACTCATTTGAAAAGATTTTTCATTAGGCGTTCTTACAAATTTTGCGTTTACAATATACTTTTCACTGAAAGGATAAAAGTGAATTCCCTTAAAAGATTTTTTTGCCTTTGAGCTTAATGGTGTATGATAAGGATCATCGTATTCTGTTTTTAATTCTGCCTGAAAGCGCTTTGTATCATTTAATAAAGCTGTATCGGCCTGTGCTGAAGCAATATGAAGAAAACAAAAAAGATTTACTGCGAGTAATAGCTGTTTCATAATAAATTTCAACTGCTAAATTAAATGCATATAATTTGTAATAGATTACTTGTTCACAAAAATTAAATAAACTTAAACGTATGAAATCAAAAAAAAAGTCAGGCAAAAAAAAAGCTGCAAAAGTTTTTGACCGTTTCTCCTCTGCCGTTACAAAAGTTACAGGCAAACCCATTGCCTTTATAGTTGCCTTTTCAATTATAATTCTTTGGGCAGTTAGCGGGCCAATATTTCAATTTTCTGATACCTGGCAACTTGTTATAAATACTGGTACAACAATTATAACTTTTTTAATGGTTTTTGTAATTCAGCAATCACAAAATAAAGATACCATAGCGCTGCAGATAAAACTAAATGAGCTTATTGCATCGAGCGAAAATGCAAGTAACCGGCTTATTGATGTGGAAGATCTTACGCCCGAAGATCTTGAAACTCTTAAAAAATTTTATATTCAACTCGCAAAACTGGCTGCAAAAGAAACAGACATTAAAGCAACGCATTCAATAGAAGAAGCCGCAGCAAAACATAAAAGAAAATTAAAGCCGATTGATAAATCTTAAAACTGATTTTTCCACATCATACTTTCAATAGGTCTATCTGGTTGCTGGCTGTATTTAGCATTTTTCTTCTGATTATATTTTACTTCAATTTCACCATCAACAGGAAAATAAATCAACTGCCCTATAGGCATGCCTTTATATACTTTCACGGGTTGCTTTACAGAAATTTCAAGCGTCCAGTTGCCGCAAAAACCAACATCGCCTTTGCCTGCAGTTGCATGAATATCTATACCTAATCTTCCTGTTGAAGACTTGCCTTCTAAAAAAGGAACATGTGCATGCGTTTCAGTATATTCCTGCGTTACACCCAAATAAAAAATATGCGGGTACAACACAAATCCATCTTCCGGAATTTCAAAATATTCAATCTCGTTATGTTTTTTTGCATCTAAAATATGCTCGCGATAAGTTGCCAGTAATTTGCCTAAATGCACATCATAACTATTACTGCCCAAACATTCACGGTCGTAAGGCACAAGCTTTATCGTTCCCTTTTCAATCTCTTCAAGTATGCGCGTATCAGAAAGAATCATTTTAGTTTTTTTTACTTACAACGTATAACTTATTACTTTAAACTTTTTTGGGGCTATCAGCTGTAGTATTTCAATTAAGCTGTAGTTCCGGCTATCCGTTACAAGTCCGGCACAAAGCCCGCGCACAAATCTTCATCGTGCTTTTCACTTCTATCCGGCAGCCATTCAACAATATTACTTTATTCAGCTTTGCAGACCTAACAGGTTTTAAAAACCTGTTAGGTCTTTTATAATCCTGCAAATAAATCGTAAATACTTCAATGTAGAAATCACAAATTTCCCACGTTTTATTTAGGCTGTTAGCTTCTATCTTTAAAAAAAATTTGTATGCAGTTTGGCCAGGTTCAACCACAGGAATTAGAAACGACTGATTTTAGTTTAGTAAAAGACCCTTTATTTAATCAGCAAATTTTACCAGGCAAAAAAAATAACAATGCAAAAATTTATATAGGCTGTGCAAAATGGGGGAGACAAGAATGGGTGGGAAAAGTGTACCCTGAAAAAACAAAAGAAAAAGATTTTCTGCAATATTATGTGCAGCACTATAATAGCATTGAATTAAATGCAACACATTATAAAATCTACGGGCCAAGAGCTATAGAAAAATGGAACGAGAAAGCTGATGGCAAAGATTTTTTGTTTTGCCCAAAGATGTATAAAGGCGTTACGCATTTCGGAAGATTAACAGGCAAAGATTTTCTTACCACTGATTTTTTAAGAGGTGTTTTGGAATTTAAAGAACATCTTGGCCCAATATTCATACAGGTAAGTGAAGTATTTTCTCCGAAGCGCAAAGAAGAGTTGTTTACATTTTTAAAATCGTTGCCAACAGACGTACAATTTTTTTTAGAAGTGCGCCACCATGATTGGTTTAAAGAAGAGTTTGCCAAAGAATTATTTGAAACATTACATGAATTAAAAATTGGTGCTGTAATTACAGACACAGCCGGCAGAAGAGATTGTGCGCACATGTATTTAACGATTCCAAAAACTTTTATTCGTTATGTTGGCAACAGTTTGCATCATACAGATTATACACGTATTGATGTATGGATTGAACGCATGAAATATTGGTTGAATAAAGGCATTGATGATATTTATTTCTTTATGCACATGCACAACGAAGCAACATCGCCTGAGCTTACTGTTTATTTGGTTGATAAGATGAATAAGGAATGTGGATTGAATTTGACCAAACCAAAGTTTGTGAATGAAGGAAAGGAACCCAATTTATTTTCTTAATAGTTTTTCTTTTCTAAGATTATAAGCTGCCTGCAATGCACTTTTTACTAATTTCTTATTTGCCTTTTTAAGATTGATTGTTGTTGCGCCTTTTAATCCCCATTTATTTGGAACAGGAAAAATAATATCGCTGTTTGGCGGGCAAAAAATAAACTGTGTTTGCACATCAAACATCAAATTCAATGTTGAATCTTTCGCTAAAAGCGTTGCAAATATTTTTCCGTTTACGGTAAATGCAGTGCGATGAAAATGTGGTTTTTCAGCTGTTCCTTCAAACGATAATGCAATGGATTTTGTTTCTTCAGGTGTTATCATACTATTTAAAAACTTAATAATAAAACAATCATCAGCTCTTTTGCTTCCAATGCACAACCATGTTATTTACCGGCTTTACTGTTTTAAGATATGCATAAATAGCTTTAAGATCAGTGCTATCCATTCCAGAGTACATCATCCACGGCATTACTGTTTGCGGATCACCTTGTGCAAGTTTTACAGCGTGATAATTACTATCAGCATATTGCTTGAATTTTTGTATGAAAGCATCTTCATTCCAGCTGCCAATTCCAGTTTCTTTATCGGGTGTAATATTTGCCGATATAGCCATTGAACCATCAGGAAATTTAAATTCAAAACCGCCGGCAAATAGTTCGCCTACAATTTTACCTTTTTCCTGTTTGGTATGGCAAACACCACAAGCACAGGCATTTATCATATAAGCGCCATAAGCTAACTGATCTGAAGATGGCGGGCGTTTACCTGGTGATGCTTTATGCGGCAGCGTATTTAAAATAAAATTCATTGGAAAATCAGGAACAGATTTCGGCGGCTCATTTGTTTGCGGAGGAAGTGTTCTTATGTATGCAATAACATCTTTAATATCTTCCGGGTCCATTCTGCCGTAATTATCCCACGGCATAATAGAAAAAAGCGCTTTATCATTTTTGTCAACACCTGTAGTAATGGTGCGATAAATTTCACCATCCGTCCAGTTAGCCAAATGGGTTGGGCTAATATTACGTGCATAAAATTTTCCAGGAAACCCTTGGTCTTGTGTAAAAGCTTCTCCGCCTTTGCCAAGTGTACCCGGAACAAGCGGCGCACTCCACAAAGTATAAT
>JBDUBY010000393.1:0-1832 GCA_040003735.1 Parafilimonas sp. | reverse complement strand
TAAGCAAAATCCTGCAGCCATTTGTTCATAGCAAACCATGCAACAGGAACTGCAATCACAGTTGCAATGGCAACAAGCTGCATAAAATTTTTACCTACCATTACAGTTATCGAACCAATGGAAGCGCCTAAAACTTTTCTAATACCAATTTCTTTTACACGCTGTGCTGTGGTAAAAATTACAAGGCCAAGTAAACCAAGACATGCAATAACAAAAGCTAAAATGGTAAACACAAAAGATAATTGTTCCTGCTTTTGCTCGGCAGCATATTGCTTTGTGAAATTTTCATCCAAAAAATTAAAATCAGCAGTATTGTTTGCGTCAAATTTTGCATACGTATTTTTTAAGTAAGCTAATGCTGCCGCCGTTTTTCCTTTTGCAAGCTTTACGTATAAATTATCCTGTTCTTTATCATTCGGTGGCATCAGCATTACCATCGGTTCAATTTTATGTTGTAATGATGCAACATGAAAATCTTTTACTACGCCAATAATTGTTCTATGACTTATATATGCAGAAGTATAAGGCTGATATTGCGCTTTTTTTCCAACAGCATTTTTATATTGAAGTTCTTTCATCAATGTTTCATTGATGATAACAGCGCCTGATTTATCTGTGGGCATTTCTTTTGAAAAATTTCTGCCTTGCAGTAAATGAATGTCCATCGTTTTCAAAAAATCTTCATCAACATATAACTGCTTTGCCATTTGCATTGTTTGTTGCATAGCGCCATTTTTTTCAAATGAAAAATCATGCCCGCCCAAATCATTATTGCCAATTGGGTTGCCGGCAATTGCAACGCCCTGGATTAAAGGATTACTTAATAATGCATTTTTTAATTCAGGAACTTGACTGCGCACTTTCTTATCATCAATATGAAATGTTAGTACCTGTTCTTTATTAAAACCAAGGTCTTTATTGTTTACATATTGCATTTGCTTGTAAATAATAAATGATCCGCTTATAAGAAATACAGCAATTACAAATTGAAAAACAACAAGCGATTTACGCAACAATGCGCTTGTTTGCATGTTGCCCAACTGGCCTTTTAATGATGGTATCATTTTAAAACGCGAAAGGAATAATGCAGGATAACTGCCGCTGATAAACCCTGTGAATAATGCAAATAAAACAACAAATGCAATTGTATTTAATTCTCCAAAACGCCATATATCAAGCGTCTTTCCTGATAATTGATTGAACAACGGCAGGCTTAATTGCACCAACAAAAACGCAAGGCCGGCAGCAATAAAAGTTATTAATAAAGCTTCTGAAATAAATAAGCCAACAAGATTATTTTTTGAAGAGCCAATTACTTTTCTTATACCAATTTCTTTTACACGAACAGCTGAACGCGCTGTTGATAAGTTCATGTAGTTGATCAACGCAATCAACAAAATTAAAATGCCGATGGCAACAAACATGTACACGCGGCTAATGCTGCTGTTTGCACTTAACTCATAATCTAAATTTGAATGCAAATGAATAGAAGTAAGCGGCTGCAACTCCATGTGATAATCTTTTACGCCCATTTCTTTGGCAGTTGTTTGCATACCAAATGCATTCAATCTTTTTTCAAATGCATTTACATCTGTTCCTTGTTTTAAAAGAATATAAGTATAGAGATAAAAATTTTGCCAGCTATTATTATCAAATGCTTCGTCAAACGAACGAATGCCACTGAATTGCAGATGGGAATTTTGCGGCATATCTTTTATAACACCTGTAATTTTATTTGGATAATCGCCGCCAAAATATATGGTTTGATTAAGCGCTGATGAAGCATCACCAAAAATTTTCTTTGCAAAACTTTCTGTAATAACAATAGATTG
>JBDUBY010000383.1:0-1836 GCA_040003735.1 Parafilimonas sp. | reverse complement strand
TACCGTGCCATTTTAAAGCGCTTGCAACCATGTCATCAATCAAACGATGTTCATAGCTTATATCTAATTCATCAAATTGTTCTTTAAATTCATTCTCAAAAATTTCCTGGAAAATATCTTTAAATCTTCCGTCATATTTTTTAAGAATGGTATTTTTTGTTGAAAGATATAAAGGCCATTGTTTCATAATTGCCTGGTTAAAACAAGCTCTTGCAAAACCTCTAATACTTTCATCCGTATTATACATAGCAAGAGCAATGCCATCGCCTTTAAAATTATATACCTCGTGTTCAATTACATTTCCATCTTCGCCTTCGAATTTTATAGTGAGTTTACCTTTGCCTTTAGTAAGAAAATCTGTTGCACGATACTGATCACCAAAAGCATGACGGCCAATACAAATTGGTGCAGTCCAGTTGGGAACAAGCCGTGGTACATTATCACAAACAATTGGTTCGCGAAAAACAGTTCCATCCAGAATATTTCGGATGGTTCCGTTCGGACTCTTCCACATTTGCTTTAAATTAAATTCTTTTACACGCGCTTCATCAGGTGTAATTGTGGCGCATTTAATGCCAACACCATATTGTTTAATTGCGTTAGCAGCATCAATGGTAACCTGGTCATTGGTTTCATCGCGATGTTCAACTCCGAGATCATAATATTTAAGATCAACATCAATATAAGGAAGAATTAATTTGTCTTTAATAAATTTCCAGATGATGCGTGTCATCTCGTCGCCATCAAGTTCTACTACGGGATTGGCTACTTTAATTTTTTCGGGCATTTTTCGTTTTTTTTAATTTCGGCAAAAATAGCTTTTTACATATTTTTAAAATCGCATTGTAAAACAATCTTTGTCATTTACCCGTAAATAAAATATGCGTTCTAAAAAAATTACAATGTTTTTAATTTTGCAACCAATTTTATTTTGTTTAATGATAAATTGTACCAAGCCTGCGACCAATATTTTTCCAACTAACAATGATACAATAATAAATAATGGCGACACAATAAATACTGATACAACTATGGCAGATACAACTACACATGTTGATACAACCGCAAATACTGATACCACTGCAAATGCTGGTGATTTTACGTGGCTTGCGCTTGGTGATTCATATACGATCGGTCAATCTGTGAATGAAGACGAACGGTTTCCCTCGCAGACAATCGCATTGTTAAAGAATGATAATTTGCTTGTAAAAGCACCTCAATATATTGCTACTACCGGCTGGACAACGCTTAATTTACTGGATGCGATTGCTTCGCAAAACCCGCAAGGGCCTTATGATATTGTAACGTTATTAATTGGCGTAAATGATCAATACCAGCATTTTGATACAGGTGGTTACAGGGTTCATTTTGCCCAGTGTTTATTAAACGCGATTGCTTTAGCAGGTAATAAACGCGATCATGTTTTTGTACTTTCTATTCCTGATTATAGCGTTACACCCTTTGCAGCAAATAGCGATACAACCGAAATAAGAAAAGAGCTAGATGAATTTAATGCCATCAACAAAGAGATTACTTTATCGTTTAATATTTTATATACTGATATTACACCATTAAGCCGTGAAGCCAAAACAGATGCTTCTTTGATTGCGCCTGATGGTTTACATCCTTCAGGAAAAGAATATGCAAAGTGGGCTGCGGTGCTTGCGCCGGAGATAGAAAAAGTTTTAAAGTAGGTTTGTCTGCTATTTCTTAACAACAATACTATCCAGTCTATAATATTTTTTTAGAACATCTATCGAATGATCATCTGTTAAGTCATCTTCAAAAAAAATCAATGGCGGTTTTTGCTGAATAAGTTGCTGAAAGGTTGCGGTA
>JBDUBY010000053.1:0-1843 GCA_040003735.1 Parafilimonas sp. | reverse complement strand
GCAACTGCATCAGGCACATCTTTATTACTATTGATGGCATGCGGATAATTTTTTATAATCGAATCAGTCCAATGTTGCCAATCATGTAAATCAAGTGCTTCATCTTTTGGAACACCAATAGGAATATTTGGCATTTTAAAATAAGTATTGAATACACTAAACACTGCAGCTACATTTTCATATTTAGTGCTGGCAATTGTAGCAAGAATATTTATTTTGCCTTCATCAGCAAATGCATGCAATAAAGTTATTGCGCCAACATCATCATAATCCGGTCCCATATCCGAATCAAAAATTACGGATGTTGGTTGTGCGGTTGCAACGCTTGCAGAAAATAAAAGGCACAGGCCAGGTAACAATAGCTTTTTCATGATACTAAAATTACTATTCATTCTAAACTTTTAAAGAATCATAATTATTTAATGAAGTATCTGCACCAAAATGCTGATCGCTAAACAAAATTTTTGAATAAAAAACATTACATCAAATAATAATGCTGTTGTTAATTACCGCAAAAAATATTGAGTCACCAAACAGCTATTATCAAAATAGATTTGTCATATAACAAAGCACATGTTTTTTTCAACTCAATTAATTTTTCTTATTAGTGTAATAATAATATGCGCCCATCTTAAAGTGATGGTCACCGATTTCTGAAAAACCGCCATAAACACGTTTAATGTAAAAAGCAAATCTTAGCCGGTTTGCTTTTTTATTGCGCGTTTCGTAAGCGAAACACAATTACATTTCAATTAATTTTACTGCATGGCAATTAACCGTTTTACCGTTCGTGTTTATGGAATTTTATTAGATGATAATAAAAGAATTTTAGTGAGCGATGAATTTATTCGCGGCGATTATTTTACTAAATTTCCGGGTGGCGGTTTAGAGTTGGGTGAAGGAACAAAAGATTGTGTACAGCGTGAGTTTAAGGAAGAAACAGGTTTGGATATTGTTGTTGGCGATCACATTTATACAACAGACTATTTTCAGCAATCAGCATTCAACCCCAACGACCAGATTATTTCAATTTATTATTATGTGCATGCAAAAGATATAAATAGTTTACAGGTAAAAACAAAGGTGTTTGATTTTGAACTGCATCAAATTGCAGATACTAAAGGCCAAAGCGAAGTGTTGCGCTGGGTTGAGTGGAATAATTTAAATGAAGATGCTGTTTCTTTGCCAATAGACAAAATTGTTGTGCGCATATTGAAAGAAAATTTATAAAAATTAATTTAAAATAAATTAGATGGCAGGATTAATTACAGGCATACATCATGTAACAGCTTTAGCAGGAAATCCACAAAAAAATCTTGATTTCTATGCTGGCATTTTAGGCTTACGGCTCGTGAAAAAAACAGTAAATTTCGATGCACCGGAAGTATATCATTTTTATTATGGCGATGAAGTTGGGCACCCGGGAAGCATACTAACTTTTTTTCCATACGGCAACATTATGAAAGGCCGTCACGGTAAAGGCATGTTGAATACAACATCTTTTTCTGTGCCAATGGCTTCGCTTAATTATTGGCAAAAACGATTAACAAAATTTAATATTCATTTTAAACAACCACAGGAACGTTTGAATAATGAAGTGTTTATTTATTTTGAAGATGAAGATGGGTTAGGGCTTGAACTTGTGTTTAATGATAAGGATGAACGTAAAGGTTTTACTTATGGAAATGTGCCGTTGGAAAATTCTATCAAAGGTTTTTATAATGTAGAAATTTGGGAAGAAGGTTATGAACGAACTGCTGCGATACTTACAGAACAATTAGATCATACATTGATTTCTGAACAAAGCAACCGCTTTCGTTTTGCAGCAACTGATAAGCCTGGC
>JBDUBY010000165.1:0-1845 GCA_040003735.1 Parafilimonas sp. | reverse complement strand
TTGATAATTCTTATCCTGATAAATTTTATCCAAAATATACAGCTCCATTGCTTGTGCCAAATTATGCTACGCAAATAAAAGTTATAACTTATCGCGATGGTAAACCAATCGGAAGAATGATATCAATGCCATTAAGCGAATTGAAGAAAAGGGTTATGGGAAATGACGATGATGAATAGCATTTAATAAAAGATGCTTTATTCAATTGATGTTTATCGTTATCAAATAAATAACTACATGATGTTATTGCCTGAATTATTTATACTTCCATAAATTTTTATTCATGAAAAAAACAGGATTGTTTTTCGTTTGTGTTTTTATAAACGTTATAGTTTTTTGTCAAACAAATTCTCAAATTGCAATTGTTCCGCAGCCTGTAAAAGTTGAACAGAAACTTGGATATTTTATACTTCCAAAAAACATAACTATTCAAACTGTTGAAACAACTGATTTAAAACAAACTGTTGTTGATCTGCAAAAAAGATTATCTGTTGCTACCGGATATAAAGTTGCTATTAGTGGTAATGCGCCAACTGCAATTATAAAATTAGAGTTGAATAAAACAGGAGATATAAAGCTTGGTGATGAAGGTTATACTTTATCTGTTACAGCAAAAAATATTATTATAAAAGCAAATAAACCTGCAGGAATTTTTTATGGTGTACAAACATTTATGCAATTGCTTCCTGCAGAAATTGAAGACAGTATTTTGGTAAAAAATATTGCATGGAAAGCGCCTTGTGTTGAGATAACAGATTATCCGCGTTTTGGATGGAGAGGTTTGATGCTTGATGTATCGCGTCACTTCTTTACAAAAAAAGAAGTTGAAGCTTATATAGATCAGATGTCGAAATATAAACTCAACTTATTGCATTTGCATTTAGTAGATGATGAAGGTTGGCGCATTGAAATAAAAGGATTACCAAGGTTGACTGAAGTTGGCGCATGGAGTGCATATATGGTTGGCCAGTTCGGAAGTTTTCTGCCGCCTGCTAAAGATGCGCCACGCACTAACGGCGGCTTTTATACGCAAGATGATATTAAAGAAATGGTGCAGTATGCCGCAGAAAGATTTATAAATATTTTACCTGAAATAGATGTGCCCGGCCACAGTTTGGCTGCTATTGTTTCGTATCCTGATTTATCCTGCACACCAGGTGCAGAAAATTACCAGGTTCATTCGGGCGAAAGATTGCGTGGCGTGGATAATACACTAAGCCCTGCTAATGAAAAAGTATATACATTTTTAGATAAAGTGATGACACAGGTTGCTGAACTTTTCCCTTTTCAATATATACATGTTGGTGGCGATGAATGCAGAAAAGATTTTTGGAAGCAAAGCGATTCTGTAACTGCATTAATGCAAAGAGAAAATTTAAAAACGTATGAAGAAGTACAAAGCTATTTTGAAAAACGTTTGGAAAAAATAGTTGAATCAAAAGGTAAAAAATTTCTTGGATGGGATGAAATTTTAGAAGGTGGTCTTGCACCTGATGCAGCTATTATGAGCTGGCGCGGGCCGCATGATGGTGTAGCTCCCACTGATGGTTCACCTATACCAAATGGAGGTATTGTTGCCGCTAAAATGGGCCATGATGTTGTGATGAGCCCAACCGAATTTGTTTATCTTGATTATATGCAAAGCGACCGCATTATGGAACCGCATGTATATGCATCATTGCGATTAAATAAAGTGTATAGTTTTGATCCTATGCCTACTGGTATTGATGATGCTGATAAGAAACATATTCTTGGAGCACAGGCCAATTTATGGACAGAGCAGGTATATAATTTTCGCCAGGTAGAATATATGACATGGCCACGCGCTTTTGCTATTGCAGAAGA
>JBDUBY010000112.1:0-1855 GCA_040003735.1 Parafilimonas sp. | reverse complement strand
AATAAAAAAAGATTTCCTGATAATTTAATGCCGGCAGCTTTGCCTTCCTGTTCACCAAAATTCAACAGCTTGCCTGTCATCTTAGATAATCCAGTTTCATGTTTTTCGATGATTGACTGATCACCTGAAACCATCATAAAACCTGAACTTTCAAATGCATTTTGCGGGCCCATAAATACCGGTGCATGCAAATAAGTAAAGCTTTTGCTTTTCCATTCAGCAGTTCTTTCTATAGCACCTTTTACAGATGTAGTTGTGTGATCTATTATAACAGTGTTTTGCTTAAATCCTTTGCTTGCTTTTGACAATACTTCATTAACAGTCGCATCTTCTTTTAATGTTACGTGAATTATATCTGCGTTTTGCACAGCATCTTCAACATTGTCGAATGCTTTTGCACCAAACTCTTCTAATGCTTTTGCTTTTGATGCAGTGCGGTTCCAAACCTGCACTGTATCACCTTTCTTCAGCATTGCTTTAACAAAATTTGAACCCAATAATCCCATGCCTAAAAACGCTTTTATCATAAAACTTTTTTTGTAAAGTTAATACACTGTAACTACAAGGTTTACAAATGAAACCTAATCAACAGTTATCATCGATAATATCAAACACAATAAAAATTTCTACAGAAAAATATTTAGCTTGGCAGATACTTTCATCTTTTAAAACAAATCAGCTTATCAATGAATAACGACATTTCACTTGCTCAATGGGCATTGATTGAAGAAATAAGAGAAGGCAAATTTAAAACACTTGATTTTCCAAAAATTGCAAGAGAAGATTTTGATTTGAATGGAATCGAGTTTGTAAACACATTGTTTGAAGTTCCTACGATTGAATATTTAAATCAATTAAAAAGAAACGCGGTTGATGTTAATGTACAAATGATTTTAATTATGATTGATGATGAAGGTGATGGTTGCGCTGCAACGAAAGAAGAGCGTAAACAATTTGCCATTAATCATCGCAAGTGGATTGATATTGCAAACTATTTAGATTGCCATGCAATACGTACCAATTGCAGAGGTGAAGCAAATATTAATAAAGATGAAGCGCTGAAATATGCTACAGAATCTTATCATCTTTTATTGGATTATGCAGCAGAAGCAAACATAAATGTGCTGATAGAAAATCATGGCGGCGTTTCAAACGATCCGGATTTTATGATTGCATTAATGAAAGAAGTGAATCATCCTTTATTCGGTATTTATCCCGACTGGCGCAAACCTGCCGATGATTTTGATAATTATACTTTCCTGCAAAAAACATTGCCGTATGCAAAAGGAATGTCTTACAGAAATCAATCAACAGAAGAACTTACTGCAAAAATGATAGAGTTGTGCAGGCAAAGCGGTTATCATGGCTGGTATGGCATTGAATCAAACGGAAGAGCCGCTATTACACAAGGCAAAGCTTTATTGAATAAATATCTTGAAAACAAATAGAATACTTTTTATCTGACTGACATACAAAATGGCTACAAGCATCAATTTTAAAATTTGATTATGATAAGCGGATATTAAAACACTTTTGTAAACGATATATTTGCGTATAAACTTTTTTTAATGAAACAATTGATTTTTTCCATGCTTGCTTTTGTTATAGCAGGCGCAACCTTAAATGCTCAGGACCTTTCCCAAAAATTACCTTTCGATTCCGCTGTACGAGTTGGCAAACTTGCTAATGGACTTACCTATTATATAAGGCATAATGAAAAACCTGAAAGCAAAGCTGAAATGCGGCTTGTTGTAAATGCAGGTTCAATTTTAGAAGACCCCGATCAGCAGGGCCTTGCGCATTTTAATGAACACATGGCTTTTAACGGCAGTGAACATTTTAAAAAGAATGAACT
>JBDUBY010000433.1:0-6174 GCA_040003735.1 Parafilimonas sp. | reverse complement strand
GCTGCATCCATTTCGGGTAAGTTTCTTCACGCCAATCAAGAAAAGATGATTCACCTTTTACGAGACCTGTTGTTTTATCATAGGCTACATGTTCATCATCTTCTATAGAGTTTTTTATAATGATATAAGCTTGCGCCAACCATTCTTTATTGCCTGTTGCTTTATATACTTCATACGCTGCAACTGCCCAAATCATTCTATCGGTTGAACAAGGATATGCGCCACCCGTTCCTGTATCCTGAATAATTCTTTTTTTCTTATTTACTTTTCGCAATAAACTTTTCATCGCCACTTCAGGTTGCATGTAAGCCATTGATAAAATAATGCTGTAACTAATATCACGTGTCCATACACCTGCCCATTCTTTACCAGTGCGAAATGTGCTGTCGGGTTCAATGGCTTTCACCATTTCTTCCAAACTCATATTATATAATGCGTCTGAAATTGGATATGAAGATTTGTATTGTGGATACTTTAAAATATCTTTCTCTAAACTCCATTGTGAATCTGTTTGCTTATCATCCTGCGACGCATTTAGTGTAAGCGTAGTTGAAAAAATATGATTGCCATTATCTTTTAATTGTAACTGCGGATGATTAATAAGGTTATTAAAATCCCAGATCAATGGCGAGGAACTTCCCGCAACGTACAATCCTTTGAAATCTTCTTTATAAATTTTGTTGCTGTTAAATGTTGTATAAAAACCTTGTCTTGAAAATGCATCAAACACATCATTCATATCAACACTTATTGTAAATTTTGTATTTGGTGCGAGATAAGTGTTGTCTTTTGCAGGCGCATCCAATTTTAATTGTGTTCCAAATTTTATAACTGTCGTTGCACAAGCTCCATCCTTCGCATTGCAAATAAAATGATGGTCAGTGCCGGAAGGCATTTCATTATCTTTTCCATTAATGCTAAACTTAAAATCAATCTTATTACTCTTAAAAACATTTGCCTGGCTTTGATAATTAGAAGTGAGTGCGGTTGATGATAAAACTCTTGCTGAATATTTGCCCTGCACAATGCTATCAGCATACGATGCAAATTTTTTATTTTGAAACAATGGCTTCATGGTTTGTGCCTGGCAGAAATAAACCGACATCAAATTTAAAATAAAAACAAGCTTTAAGTTTTTAAGAATATTACTCATACAATAAGAGCCTTTAAAATTTCTGTTATTATTTGATTATGATTAATAATGTAAGCATGATTTAAAACCAGGGCGATTAAAGTAATTAACCCTGGCTCGATTGCATAAAACTGCTGTATAGTTGTCCTGCTAACTTATAATTGACGATTCACCATTCACGATTGATATTCTGCTACAATCATATCCCAGTATTGAAGTGATGGCAATGTGAATGAAACGGCGTTGCCCGAAATTGTAAACTTCAATTGTTGCAATACGCCACCATTAATATCAGGCGAAGCCATCCATAATTTCTTTACTGTTTTTGTTGTAGTGAACACGTAAGAAATATTTTGAAATGTATTTGGTGCTGTTTGATTGCCATTTGTATCCCGCCAGTCGAATGATGCTGCATTTGCAAAATTGATAAGATGAATAATTTGTTTATCACCCATATCTTTTCCAATCACTGAAATGCTTCCGTTTTGCGGAGGAAAATTATTGATGGTCGTTTTTCCATCAGATGGAATAATGTTTGGCTGATTAAATGTTCCGCCATCACGCAATACATTTTCATAACCAGTTAAAAAATCATAATAATGATTGAGCGCTTGCTGCAAATCAGGTTTCATTTTTAAATTATCATTCGGAAAATATTCTTTGCACAACATGTGGTCACCCATTTCGAGATGTGCGGCACCATTTGCAAAAATTACTGCATCAGTAAGCAACACACCGGGCGTATTAAAATAACCTGTTGAGTTTGCAACATTATAATCCATGTATGCAGTAATCATTGTTGCTTTTTCGTTATTGCTCCATGCAATATTATTTTGAATAATGTTTGCTAAATCTTTGTAACCTTCATTCGGTGCCCAAACCTCTGTGTACGTAAAATCAACAGGTGATGTTGCAATGTTTCCTTCCTGTCCAAATTGGTTCACTGAATTCATCACCAAAAGTTTTGTTGGTGCTGCTGTTTTCATCGCAGATAAAAATGATGCAAAACCTTTGGGAACATCAATTCTGTTTCCGTTGTAATCATAGTGTAAGCCAAGGTCACCAACCTGGTCAACATGAAATCCGTCAAACGCATATACGTTATACATATCCTGCGTTTTACCGGCGAGATATTGTTGCCATGATGTATTGCCCGGATTGGTTAAATAGATACTGCTTTTAAACGGAGCACTCAAATTCAAAAAAACTTTGTCTGCATGATGCTGGTCTTTATACATGTACCATTCATTTGAAACACCATCTTGCGCTGCATCATTCAATGCTCCATAACATAAATTATAACTCATTGCTTTCATGTTATGATTATGCGCTGATGATATGTAATAATCAACTGTTGATTTGTAATTGGTACGACTTGCAATATCCAGCCAACTTGAAGCAGGATTTGCAACAGTGCCTGCAAGAGGTTGCTGATGGTCATAATCCCAATCATAAAACTGCAAACCATTTATATGCAAACGATTCAAATTATTTACAATTGAATCCATGTAAGTATTTGATAATTCACCATAAGCAGATAAGAAACCATAACGCGGAAATTTTATCCAATCACTCGAAACGTCAACAGCCGTTGCACCGTAAATTTTTTCAACGCCATCTTGTGTGCTGTAGATATCAACCATGTAACCTGTGTAATTTTTTGCAGGCGCAGTTAATGTAAATGTTGAACCGGAAACGGTTGTTTCACTTATCACGTTGCTTAAATTTCTAAATCTTATTTTGGCTGATGAAGGCAACGTTTTATCAATTGTAAAATGAATAACATCACCCGGTTTATATATTGCTTTGTCGGTAACAATATTTACTATCGTGTCTGTAGTTGGTGGATTGGTAATTGTGCTGCCGTCTGTACCAACATTCTTCTTACAACTCATCAATAAAAAACAAGAAAAAAAATAACTTAAAAAATTTATCATCATTTTATACATCCTTATTCTTTTACAATAGATATCGTTTCGTATAACTGGTTAATAGTTACTTTATATTTCCCTGCTTCAGTTATCTGCCATTTATAATCATCTTTATCAGCCTGGTTTGCGCCTTGAGCAACAAATGGTGCATTCGTATCTGTTATCGGCGGATGATTCATATCTGGTCTAAAGTATGGACCCGCAAAACCATTTTTTATAGCAACAGGAATCTTAAATTCGCCTGCGGTTAAATTTCCTTCATATATAAATACATTCGGGTCACTTGTTGCTTTCATCGGCGTTGGGTCATCATCGTTCCATCCATTCGGCGCCGCATCACCCAACATCCACAATGCTGTGTAAGGCGTGAATGGTTCTATATGAATCGAATTGTATTGAATGTTCAATGAAATTTTATACGCACCTGCATCTGTTATTTGCCATTTATCATCCGGCGGATTTGTGTTTCCAAAAGTTAATACTGCACTTGTATCTGTTATTGGCGGATGATTGGTTAACGGACGATAAAAATCGCCACCCCAGTTTCCTGTTGTTGTTGGAATTTTAAATTCACCTGCATTCAACTTTTCGTTGTAATGAAATATATATGGATTGAACGGGTCTACACTCATTTCATTTGGTGCATCAATGTTCCAGCCGTTTGGTGTTGCATCACCAACAATCCAAAGTTGTGAATATAAAGGTGCTTGTGCTTTTGAAATATTTATCGTTAATGAAATTAAATTCACATCAATCATATAAACCTGCGGCAATGTGATATTGAATTTATCATCCGGCTGCGCGTCTTCTGTTCGATAAAATAGATGCGCTGAATCTGCACCTTTATTATATGATGGAAGAAATAATCCTTTTGTTGTGATGAATTTAAACTCCCCCGGCGTTAATGTTCCTGAATAATGAAATTCACCGGGGATTGTTGCATCCGGTATTAAAGAATCAGCCGCATTTGCATCCCATCCTGTTGCTGTTGCGCTGCCAATAATGTACAAAGATTTTGATACAGGCTTATATGGTGTAACATTCATTGTTATCGGGTCTGATGTATCGCCGGGCGTTGTTCCATCACCAATAATTGTATATACTCTTGCTTCAAGCATAAACACTGTATCTGCAGGCGCAGACCAGCTTGCAGAAAGCAATGCATTCAAACTTCCGTTTGTATAATTAACTGAATAAACGGCTTTGCCAATGTTGTTTGTAATGGCATGTGAAAAGTTATTTCCCTTTTTATCAAGCTGCAAAATATACGTGATGGATGCGCCTGTTTTGTTATTGGTGCCGGTTGTCCAGTTTAATGTAAGTGCTGTTACATCTTTGTTTGCTTCATTTAATTGAAGTGATGAATCAGAAGCAGAAACGGCAAGCGGAGCATTGTTTGCTGTTGGGGTAAAGTCTTCTGTTTTTTTACAACTCAACAAACTAAACACCGCAATGCAACACGCTGCTAAAAAAACATCCAGCCCGTGGTTTAAAGATTTTTTGTTTGGTATATATGATGATATGCGCATAGCAATAGTTTTTAGATTAATAACCCGGGTTTTGTTTAAGGTTTGGGTTTGCATCAATTTCAACTTGTGGAATAGGCAGCAATAAATTTTTTGCGGATGCATTTGTTTTGCCAATGGAATGCAAAAAGTTTAAACCGTATTGTCCATTGTTAACACGAACTAAATCAAACCAACGGTCACCTTCAAATGCAAGCTCCATGCGGCGTTCATGTAAAATTGTGTTGCGCATATCAGCTTGATTTTCGCCATTTATATCAGGTAATCCTGCACGTTCTCTTACCTGGTTCAAAGACGCTTCAGCCTCTGCTGTTTTACCGGTTTCATTTAATGCTTCTGCTTCCATCAGCAACACATCAGCATAACGTAATACCGGGAAATCTTCGTTGCTTGTGTTGTATTGTGGTGATACAGATGTAGGCACCAAAAATTTTCTTACATTATATCCGGTAGTAGAATAAGTAGCTGAATAAACGTTACCGTTGAAATCAGGACATCCTTCGTATAATATTGTTTGGTCTTTTCTTTTATCGCCTGGTTCATAACTATCAACAAATTCCTGGGTTGGTTGATTCCATCCATAAGCGCCTGCAACAAATGTTGTGTTACGCGGACCCATAAAAGTGCTCGCCCACGAAGCCTGGTTTAAGTCGTCAAAAAAACCATACGTTGTTTGCCCGCTGTATTGCACTTCGAATAAAGATTCTGGACCGTTTTTATGTGCAGGGTCAAAATTATCCATATAGTTTCCGTTCAATGAATTACCCAGTGAAGTTACTTGTTGACAGAGCGGAACTACATCAGCATAATCACCCATTGTTAAGTAAACTTTTGCAAGCAAACCAACTGCAGAACCTTTTGATGCACGACCAACATCAGCACCTGTGTAGGTATCGCGTGTGGGTAGTAAATCAATCGCATCTTTTAAATCCTGCACAATCAAATTATATATCTGCTGCTTATCAACTCTTGAAGGATAATAGTTAGTGTCTGTTGTTGATTGCGGTGTTGTAATCAACGGCACATCACCAAAATATCTCACCAAAATAAAATAGTAATTGGCTCTTAAAAATTTTGCTTCGCCGATAACACGGTTGCGTAAGGTCTCATCCATATTTATATTGGGCACATTCTTAATTACAAGATTGCACGAAAGAATGCCGGGCCAGGGACCGCGCCATAAATCCAGCACACCAGTGTTACTTGGGTCAGTAGTGAAGTTGGCTTCCTCAACCGTTTCAATTCCATCTGTTCCACCGCCTGCACCAACAACGCTGTTGCCGGCAAAAATATCAGACGTCCACATGCGAAGATTATAAAGCTTTGGTCTTTGCATCGGTTGATAAGCAGCGTTGACAGCATTGATTGCATCATCTGATGTTTGAAAAAAGTTGGATGTATTAATAGAATCAAGCGGCGTTTTATCTAAATATTTTTTGCAGCTCGTTATTGAAAGAATAAGCAGGCAAAACACTATATAGTTTATCAATTTCATATTCTTTGCTTATAAGTTTAAATTAATTCCGATACTAAAATTTCTTGTAACAGGATACACGCTGTAGTCAACACCATTAGCACCCACTTC
>JBDUBY010000124.1:0-6262 GCA_040003735.1 Parafilimonas sp. | reverse complement strand
TAGTAAGGTTGTTTGTATATTTTTTTATGATGCGCAGTTGATCTGCAGTTAAAGAAGTGCCGCCGCTGGCAACAACATTTTCAATCCCGGATTGATGCAGGCTGATAACATCTGTATAACCTTCCACCAATAAACATTCGCTGTTTTTATCAATTGAATGCCGCGCAAAATATGCACCGTATAAAATTTTGCTCTTTACATAAACTTCGTTCTCCGGCGTGTTGATGTACTTCGGCGCTTTATCAGTTTTACCAATAACTCTTGCGCCAAAACCAATAATTTTTCCTGTTGTATTATGAATAGGAAAAATTATTCTGCCGCGATAATTATCAGCCAACTCATCGTTTCTTTCAACAACCAAACCGCTCTTTAATAAAATTTCTTTATTGAATTGTTGTTGCAGCGCAGCGGTTGTAAATGCATTTCTTATTTGCGGATTATAACCAAGCTGAAATTTTTCAATCGTGTTTAAATCGTAACCACGTTCTTCAAGATAAGTAAGTGCGTTGCTTTGTCCTTCATCCGTTTTTAATAATTGTTCAGTAAAAAACTTCTGCGCAAAATTGTTTACAGCATGCAGGCTTTCTGCAGCTTGTTGTACAATACGCGTTTCATCGCTGACTTCTGTTTCCTGAATTTCAATATTGTAGCGTTGCGCCAGCCATTTTAAAGATTCGGCATAAGAATATTTCTCATGCTCCATTAAAAAAGTAATGGTATTGCCGCTTTTGCCGCAACCAAAACATTTATAAATTTCTTTTGAAGGAGATACGGTAAATGAAGGCGTTTTCTCATTGTGAAAAGGGCAGAGGCCAAGATAATTTGCACCGCGTTTTTTTAGTTTTACAAATTCGCTTACCACATCAATAATATCAATGCGGTTTGTAATTTGTTCTATGGTTTGCGGAGAAATCATTACTTCAGTAAACGTCAAAAGTAATATTCCTTGTTTACTTCAATTCAAACAAAAAAATTGGCTTACTATTGCCGCCTAAAACCTTGTAAAATGAAAAAGTTTTTTTTAGCGATAATAATGTTGTCTTTATTTTCTATTGAAAATAGTAACGCTCAGGATAACGCAATCACTTTGAAGTTTAATTTGCCAAAGGGCTCATCTTATGATTATAACATGGATATTAATATGAGTATGAAAGGTGATGCGGGTGGGCAAGCCGTAAGTGTTGAAAATAAAATGGGTATGGGCTATCATTTTACAACGCTGGATGATAGTGCAGGATGGAAAAAGGTTTCTACTACAGTCTCTGGAATCTCGATGCACATAAATACAGGGGGCGTGAATATAGATTATGATTCAGACCAGCCGGGTGATACATCGAATGTGGTAAATAACACGATGGGTAAAGTTTTGGGTGCTATGAAAGGCGCTCAATTTACATTCATCATGAACGATCAGGGGAAAATCGGTTATGTTTCTGGTATTAAAGAAATGACGGATAAAATGGCGGCTGCGGCACCTGGGAACGGTGGAATGGCTGGAGGTATGAGCAACGCATTTAATGAAGATAACTTTAAGCAAAATATTCAACAGGCATTTGGCGCTTATCCTGATAAGCCCGTTAAACCAGGCGATTCATGGACAAACTCCATGAACACAAATAATAACGGCGTAGCGCTAAAAATTGATAATACTTATACGCTTGAATCTGTTAGCGGAACTAACGCCAACGTAAAAGTTAACTCACAGATATCTTCTGCAAATGCAAATATGCCACTAACCGGAACAATGGCTGGTACAATGCAATATGATATTCCAACAGGGGTTGTTATTGATGGTGCGCTTGAAATGAATATGACTATGAGCGTGGGTCAGGATGCTCAATCAACACCAATGACCATGGATATTAAAACAAAAATTACCGGTAAGAAATCTTAATTCATCGATCATATATTTTATGGCTTGGGTTATTAACCTAAGCCATAATTTTTTAGAATGGTAAGCAGCACGCCATTCGTCCATCCAAAACCATCCTGTGAAGGATATTCACCGCCACCGGCTGTTAGATGCGTATCAATAACATTGTATTTTTCCATTAGCTTTCCCGTGTTTCTATATACCCGAACATTTAAAGTTGCCCACCGATGTGCAAGTTCTGCAGCCAACTCTTTTTCATTATAATTTTCCAAACCTTTTATAGCAATCCATTGCAGCGGCGCCCAGCCGTTTGGCCAATCCCATTGTTGTTCTGTATTGATGGTTGTAGTAACAACGCCACCATCTTTTAAAAAATCATTTTTCAAAATTGCGGCAGCTTTATCAATATAATTTGCGGGTGGAATATTAAAGAAGAAAGGTGTAATTCCGGCAATGGTTTTTTGATTGTTCAATTTGTTTTCACTGATGTTATAATCGTAATACCAACCATCTTTTTCGTGGTAAAAATATTTGTTGATTGCCGCTTTTCTTTGCTCTGATTTTGTTTGATATTCATCAGAAAGCTTTTCATTGCCGCTTATTTTATACGCTTTATTTAATGACGATTCAAGATTATACAACAGGCAATTTAAATCAACAGGAAAAAGATTTGTTGTTTGAATGGTTTCAAACGTTTTTCCATCTTCAAACCAACGGCCGCTAAAATCCCAGCCGCTTTCACAAGCTGCTCTTAAATCGGCAAATAATTGTTTATCGTTTTTATGTTCTTTGCTTAAAGTTTCGTCCTGCCAATAAGCTTCTGGCCGCGGTGTATCTGACTGATCATAATAACGGTTTAAAACAACATCATTTAATTGAACTGTATGTTTTGTCGGCTGGCTTTTATCCATCCAAAAATCATATTCTTTTTGTAATGCTGATTGATATTTTACATACACTGATTCACCTTTATTCGTTGCAAGCAATTCAATCATGCATGAAAAATAAGGCGGTTGCGAACGGCTTAAAAAATAAGTGCGGTTACCGTTTGGAATAAAGCCATAAGTTATAATAAGATAAGCAAAATTATCAATCATGTTTTCGATAAGATCCCACAGCCCGCTTTCTGCAAGACCAAGCATGGTAAAATACGAATCCCAGTAAAATACTTCGCGAAACCTGCCGCCAGGAACAATGTATGGATATGGCAACGGAATGAGCGAACTTCCTTCAACAGGCTTATCTGCACTGCGTTTGAGCACCTGCCATAGTTCTTCTATATGTTCAATAACATTGTCTTTTATATCTGTATGATAACCTGGTGCGGCTTCGGGCGGAAGCATAAAATTGTTTTCAATGAATTTTTTAATTTCTTCATTTGAAGGATTGTTTAGTTCCTTATAGTCAGCAACAATATCTTCTGGTTTTCGCTTTGCTATACAGTCCACAAAAGTTTTGTTATCAGCGAATATTTTTTTAAGCTGAACATCTCTAAAAAGATTGCCGTACAACTTATCAGGTGTTTGCATATAATAATATTAAAAGCTAATGATGCGAATTAAAATACAAATCAAATTTAAACAAATAAAAAAGGGAACGATTGCTCATTCCCTTTGTGCTTTTAGCGCTGAAATATTTTAACCTAAAGCAACCCTTTTAAATTCAATTACTTTAAGGTCTTTATCTGTATCTTTTAAATAATCTGCCACTGTTTTATTGCCTTCACCTTTTACAAAAGTTTGTGCTAACAATGTTTGCTCTTTAAAAAAAGCATTCAATTTTCCCTGGGCAATTTTACCAAGCATTTCATCTGTTTTACCAGCCATTTTAGGATCCTGTTTCATTTGCTCAATAGCAATATTTCTTTCGCGTTCGATAGTTTCAGCAGGAACTGAATCTGCATCTACTGCAACAGGATTCATCGCCGCAATTTGCATCGCAACATCTTTGCCCACTTCAGCAACTTCTTTATTTAAGCCCACTAAAACACCCATACGGTTTGCACCGTGAATGTATGAAGCAACATAAGGTGCATCAACGCGTTCAAATTTTGTAACGCCAATCTTTTCACCTATTGAAGCTAATTTATCATTTACTAAATCTGAAACAGTTGAATCTCCAGCTTTAGCCGCATTTAGTTCATCAAGACTTTTTACATTGTTGATGATTGCTGCATCAGCTATGCTTTGCGCAAATGCAACAAAGTCTGCATTTTTCGAAACAAAATCAGTTTCGCAGCTTACACAAACAATCATTCCTGTTTTATGGTCATCAGTAGTTTTTGCAATAATTGCTCCTTCTTTTGCTTCGCGATCACTGCGTTTGGCAGCTACTTTTTGTCCTTGTTTGCGAAGCCAGTCGATTGCAGCTTCAAAATCACCATTTGTTTCTGTTAAAGCTTTGCGGCAGTCCATCATTCCTGCGCCGGTTGCCTGGCGTAGTTTATTGATTTCTGCTGCTGATATAGTTGATGTTGTACTCATATCTTATCCTCCAATCTTAAAAGGTTATTTATTACTGCAATAGGCGCAGTGTAAAAATTAGTATGAAAATTATCTCGGTCCGCCACCGCCGCCGGCAGGCCTTCTGCTTGGCACACGACGTTTTGTTGGTCCGCCACCACGATTTCTATCGCCACTTCCACCACCTTCGCCTTTTCTGCGGCCACCTTCAGATTCTGCTTCTGCCTGTAAACGGGCAGCTCTTTTTTCTGCATCGTTATCAACTTCGTCTGATGATGTTTCGTCATCTTTTGCTGCCTGGCGTTCTGCAAGACCTTCAGCAATTACTGAAGTAACGTAATTAGTAATGATTGCTATGGACTTAGTAGCATCATCATTTGCTGGAATTGGAAAGTCTATTTTATTAGGGTCTGAATTAGTATCAACCATACCAAACGTTGTAATACCCAGGCGTTTTGCTTCTGCCAATGCAATGTGTTCATGCCCGATATCTACAATAAATAAAGCTGCTGGAAGACGGCCAAGCTGAGCGATACCGCCCAAAACCTTTTCCATTTTTTCTTTATCGCGTGTTAAGGTAAGACGTTCTTTTTTTGTAAGGCTTTCAGCACTTCCATCATTCAGCATTTTATCAATGCTCTGCATTTTTTTTACACTTTTACGCACCGTATTAAAGTTGGTAAGCATTCCACCTAACCATCTTTCAGTTGCGAATGGCATATTAACGCGTTGCGCACATTCACTTACAATTTCTTTTGCTTGTTTTTTTGTTGCAACAAACATAATTTTCTTGCCGCTTTTTGCAATTTGCTTTAAAGCCGCAGAAGCTTCCTGCAAAGCATCGACCGTTTTATTCAGATCGATGATATGTATGCCTTTTTTTTCAGCAAAAATGTAAGGCAACATTTTTGGATTCCACTTCTTACGCAGATGACCGAAATGTACACCTGCTTCGAGTAATTGCTGTTGTAATGAAGTGTTTTGTTCCATTGTATTTTTAGCTTTTAGCTGCTGGCTTATAGCCGTTAGCTTTTATGAAAAATTATTTTTGATTTACTATTAGCTAAACGCCAATGGCCAATAGCTAACAGTTTTAAAATTAACGTTTGCTGAACTGGTAACTGCGTCTTGCTTTTTTGTGGCCAAACTTTTTACGCTCAACACCACGAGGATCACGCTTTAAAAAACCTGCGGCTTTTAAAACCGGCCGATACTCCGGGTTGATCTCAAGCAACACACGTGCGATACCAAGTTTTGCAGCTTCTGCCTGGCCTTTAACGCCGCCACCACTTGCATTAATTACAATATCAAATTTGTCGAGTGATTCAACAGTTTTTAAAGGTGCTTCAACCTGGTTCTGCAGGTATTCAAGCGAAAAATATTCCTTATAACTTTTGTTATTTATCGTGATCTTGCCATTACCCTTTGAAATAAAAACACGGGTAACTGCTTCTTTACGACGACCTACAGCATTTTTTTGTTTTTCCATTTATTAATTTTTTATTCCCCTGCTGGGGAGGGGATTAAAATTTGAATTCTTTAGGTTGTTGTGCAGTATGCGGATGCTCGGCGTTTGCATACACAAACAATTTTTTATACATTTTTCTGCCAAGGCGATTTTTAGGTAACATACCTTTTACTGCCCGCTCAACTACGTTTTCAGGTCTGCGTTTCAAAAGATCTTTTGCTGATTCTTCTCTTAAACCACCAGGATAACCACTGAAATTTTGATAAACTTTATCTTCCAGTTTGTTGCCTGTAAATTTTACTTTGCCAGCATTAATAACAATTACGAAATCTCCGCAATCAACATGTGGAGTATAATAGGCTTTGTTCTTGCCACGTAAAACAGCAGCAATTTTTGAACACATACGACCAACGGTTTGATTGGTGCCGTCAACAACGTACCAGTTACGCTGTACAGTAG
>JBDUBY010000216.1:0-6290 GCA_040003735.1 Parafilimonas sp. | reverse complement strand
TTTGGTTACGGTTATGGAGAATGGGTAATGGAGACATCAACTTTAAATAATCTTATTATTTCAGTAACAAGCCGGGTTTTGTTTGGAAGTTTTTCATGGGTAGATAATCGACAACATTATAGCGCATTTTAAAAGACTATGTATATAAAAAATGAAGGCAGGAATGAACGCTATAAAACTTTAAAAGCATTGGTTGATGAAGCGATTCAATAATTCTGCTATAAATAAAAATCCCGAAGAAATCTTCGGGATTTTTATTTATAAGTACTGTTATAATTTTTTTATCATTACATTTTTATACCACACATTAAATCCATGATCCTGTAATGCAATGTGCCCTTCTTTAAATGTTCCGAATGCAGGCCATTGTTTAAACTTACTTCCTGCAATCATTTTTTTCCAGTTATCATCCCATATAGTTGTATTTACAACATGCACACCATTTAAATAAAAATCAAGCTTGCCATTGTTGCTTACAATTTCAGCATTGTTCCATTCTTCGGCGGGTTTAACTGCACCTGGCGTTGCCTGTATCATATCATATAAACTGCCTGCATGGTGAGAAGGTATTTTGTTATCTTCATTACGTTTATCATCCAATACCTGCATTTCAGGTCCTGTTTTATAAGTGTCTTCATACTTGGCTTTATCATCCTGCACATAAAATAAAATACCGCTGTTGCCACCCTTTGCAATTTTCCAGTCAAGTTTTAAATCAAAATTTGCAAAGCTGTCGTTGCTTACCAAATCACCATCATCTCCTTTACTTTTCGGATCAAAATAAATAGCGCCGCTATCAATATTCCACTTTGCGCTTACAGATGTTTCGCCGAAAGTATGCCAGCCATTTAATGAAGTTCCATCAAACAAATTGATCCATCCTGTATCTGTTGTATTTGTTACAGACATTGCATTTGGTGTGTCTGTTGTTCCAGTTGTATCAGTTGAATTATTGTTTGTTGCAGATGAATTGCACGCAACAAAAATTAAAGATGCGGTTATAGTTACGAGTAATGCTTTCATGTTATTTATTGCTTAATAATAAAATATATTTTACCATTTGATCTGCATCTGCTTCAGATACTGCCAGATGCGGTGTCATGATTGCGTTATTTGTTTGATCAGCCCAATCATGTTGGTCGTTAGCGCCAACACCGTGAATAATCCGGTGTGAAAGATAATTAAGTGCAGTGTCTGAGCCGGCATATTTATTTGCCACATCGCGATAGGAAGGCCCTACCAGTTTTTCATCAATTTTATGACAGGTGAGACAATCGTTTGCAGCGATAAGTGTTAGCCCTTTTTGATAATCAGGGTTACTTGATAGATCTGCGCTTTTTGAATCCGCTGTAGCAGATGAAGAATCTGAATTACTTCCGCTATTGGTATTGCTGTTGCACGCTGCTACAATTACAAGCGATGCAATAACTATAAAACACTTTTTCAAATTTGTGATTTTAATAATGATAAAATATATTTTACAAATTTATTGATGTGTTTCAATCAATAACAATTTATTTTGTTGCTGATGAATCACGCAGTGATAAAATGTATTGAACCATTTTTTCTGCCTGTGGTTCCGGAAGGTTTGCATGCGGCGTCATAGCATTTTGTCCCCATAATCCTTTGCCCCCTTTTATAATTCTGCTCGCAAGGTTTTCAATATTGCCCTGGTTCATTTCATATTTATCAGCAATTTGTTTATAAGATGGGCCAAAACTTTTCTCGCCTATCTTATGACAAGTAAGACAATCATTCGCTGCTATTAACTGGCTGCCCGAAATATTTTGCGCTGTATCTATTTCCGTGCCTCCGGCATTTATAATATCCTGTGTTGCATTAGGACTATCGCTTTTACTTGTTTCACCAGTGCCTGCACCACAAGCAACCAAAAAAGAAATGCCGGCAAATACTATAAGATATTTCATCAGTAAAATTTATATTTCTTACTGCAATCCTAATACCAACCTGTTTAAGTTCTCGTCTGCGCCGGCTGATGCAAAGTCATCAAACGCTTTATCAGTAACATGAATGATATGGTCTTTAATAAATTTAGCACCTTCTGTTGCACCATCAATCGGGTGTTTTAATGCACATTCCCATTCCATTACTGCCCAACCTTTAAAATTATATTGTGCCAGTTTACTAAACACAGATTTAAAATCAACCTGTCCATCACCTAAAGAACGGAAACGGCCGGCACGATCAATCCAGTTTTGATAACCGCCATAAACACCCTGCTTTCCTGTGGGATTAAACTCTGCATCTTTTACATGAAACATGCGAATACGCTCATGATAATTATCTATGTACTCTAAATAATTTAAACACTGCAAAACAAAATGTGATGGATCATACAACAAACATGCGCGTGGATGATTATTTACTTTTTCCAAAAACATTTCATAAGAAATTCCATCGTGCAAATCTTCCCCGGGATGAATTTCATAACACACATCAACACCACATTCATCAAAATAGTTTAAGATGGGCAACCAGCGATTAGCGAGTTCTGTAAAACCCGTTTCTACCAACCCTGCAGGCCGCTGCGGCCACGGATAAAATGTATGCCATAATAATGAACCGCTAAAAGTTCCGTGTGCATTCAATCCTAAATTTTGAGAAGCTTTTGCTGCATATTTTAATTGCTGAACGGCCCATTCTGTTCTTGCTTTTGGATTGCCGCGCAAATTTTCAGGCGCAAATCCATCAAACAACACATCATACGCCGGATGCACTGCAACCAACTGCCCAATTAAATGAGATGCGAGCTCTGTAATTTCAAGCCCACATTCATGTATCATTCCTTTTAATTCATCACAATATGTTTTGCTTTCGGCGGCTTTTTGTACATCAATGCAGCGTGCATCCCAAACCGGAAGCTGTACGCCGACAAAGCCAATACTTTTTGCCCATTCGCAAATAGTTTTTAAATTATTGAATGGAGCTTCATCGCCCATAAATTGTGCAAGAAAAATACCGGGACCTTTAAGTGTTGTCATCGCTTTTTATTTACAATTATTAAAATTAGATTATTGCAAAACAGTAGAAAAATGTGATGCAACTAATGGTTATTTAAAATATATAACCAGATTCATTAAATCACAAACTCCGTCCACTTTTTATCACTCTGACCAGAAGCCACCACACAATCAATAAATGCCATGCCCCTTACGCCTTCATCAACTTTTGGATAATCCATCATGGCTGCTGTTGGCTTTTCACCGTTCAATTTTGCCATTAAGCTTTGCGCAAAATTGCGATAGATGTTGGCGAATGCTTCAAGATAACCTTCCGGATGCCCGCCCGGTGTTCTGCAATTATGCTTTGCAACATCAGAAAGATAAGACTGACCGGCACGATAAATTTCTGTGGGTTTATCAAGCCATTTTACCAATAAAGTATTGGGCTCCATTTGCGCCCATTCAATACTGCCAAGCTCGCCATAAACTCTAATCTTTAAAGCATTCTCTTCACCGGCTGCAACCTGCGAAGCCATTAAACAACCTGCAGCGCCGTTATCAAATTTTAATAAAACATTTCCATCATCATCAAGCGCTCTGCCTTCAACCATAATATTTAAATCGGCACAAAGCTTTGTAATTTTTAACCCTGAAATATATTCTGCAAGATGCCAGGCATGTGTTCCAATATCTCCCATGGCGCCGGCCTTACCACTTTTCTTCGGGTCTGTTCTCCATGCTGCTTGTGCATTGCCTTCGCGTTCGCTTAATTTACTCAACCAGCCTTGCGGATATTCAACCCATATCTTTCTTATTTTTCCAAACATATTTTTTGCAAACATTTCTTTTGCCTGTTTCACCATTGGATAACCGGAATAGGTATGCGTCAAGCAAAGTGATAATCCTGTTTCTTCTACTTTCTTTTGCAATTGTTTTGCTTCATCCAAAGTAAATGTCATTGGTTTTTCAACCACTACATTAAAACCATGTTCAAGCGCCATCATTGCTGGTGCAAAATGTACAAAGTTTGGTGTAACGATAGTAATAAAATCAATACGTTTATCTGCAGGCATTTTACTTTCCTTCTTTATCATCTCTTCGTAATTCGTATAAATTCTGTCTTGCGGCAGAAATAATGATTCGCCTGAATCTTGTGCAATAGCTGCATCATGACTTAATGCACCGCAACTTATTTCTACGAGTCCGTCCATGTTGAAAGCGAGACGATGTATAGCGCCGATGAACGCATCTTTTCCGCCACCAATCATGCCCATCCTTAATTTACGATTTATCATTATATTAATTTAAAGTGTAGAAAAAATTAAGTGTCATACTTACAATTGTAAGTTTATCAACACAAAATAACAGTATGTAAAAATATTTACAGAATTCGATAAAAAAATTTTCGTTTTTTATTTTGAAATACAATTATCGCTACATTAGCGCAGATTGTTTTGAGCAAATAACTTTCCTGCAAAAAATTCTAACGAACCATGTCAACAATTAAACGTAATCAATTATTCGTTGCAAGTTGCCTGTCGCTATTAGTTACATCGCTTTCTTTTGGCATTCGTGCCGGTCTTTTAAACACATGGGCACACGAATTTGCATTAGACCAGAAACAGATCGGAATTATTACCGGTACTGCATTCTGGGGTTTTCCTTTAGCCATTATCATCGGCGGAATAGTGGTTGATATTATTGGAATGAAAAAATTATTAGTAGGTGCATTTATTTTTCATGCCGTTGGAATTTTTCTTACCATTATTGCAAGTGGATTTTGGCCTCTTTTTATTTCAACTTTATTAATTGGAATGGGAAATGGTTTGGTTGAAGCTGCCTGCAACCCTTTGGTCGCAAGCCTTTACACAACTAATAAAACAACGAGGTTAAATTATTTTCATCTTTGGTTCCCCGGCGGTATTGTAATAGGTACATTGATCGTTCGTTTTTTCGGTATTAGTATTCCTGATACAATTTATTTATCAAACTGGCGCGTGTTAGTAGGTTTAATGTTTATTCCAACTGCATTATATGGTTTCTTATTTTCCAAACTTAGTTTCCCTGTAACAGAACGCGTGGCAAGCGGTATAAGTACTGGCAAAATGTATAGGTCAATTCTTAAACCTTTGTTTTTAGTGATGATAATATTGATGTTGGGTACAGCAATTACCGAATTATTTACCGGGCAATGGATTGATGTGTTGCTAAAAAATGTTACTGATAACGCCATATTATTATTGACGCTTGAAACAGGTGTGATGGTTTTAGGCCGCGGATTAGCAAAGCCTGTTGTAGGCAAACTTTCGCCGCAAGGTGTTTTGCTGATGTCTGCAATTCTTGCTTCGTTAGGTTTATATTTATTAGGACATTCAACCGGAAATATGTTATTTGTTGGTGCTATTGTTTTTGGAATGGGCGTTTGTTATTTCTGGCCAACGATGATTGGTTTTGTTGCAGAAAATCTTCCTGAGACTGGCGCTGTTGGTTTGAATTTTATGGGTGGTGCAGGCATGTTCGCGGTTTCTGTTTATATGTTTTTTATGGGTGGATTTTATGATAAACTGGTAGCAGCACAATTACCGGCCGGCGCCGATCTTGCTGCATATAATGCAGCACCCGGTGGCTCTGATATGGCGAATGCTTTAAACAATGCTAAAGCGCTTGCCGGTCCGCATATTATCAATACAACACTCGTTATACCATTAATATTAATTGCGGCATTTGCCATATTGTTTGTGTACATGCGATCAAGAAATACAAAGCCGCTTTCAGTTGTAGGTACGGCTATTGCTAACCCATATGATGATCAATAATGACAGATAGAAGAACAGTTATAAAAAATTTGGTAGCAGGTTCAGTTGCCATTCCAGTATCAAAAGTTTTTGCAGGCGACATGCTTACATCAAACAAAAACAAACCTTTGAAACTAAAAGGCAATATCAATCATTCTGTTTGTCAATGGACGTATAATTTTCTTTCGCTTGAAGATTTGTGCAAGCTTGTAAAAGGTATTGGCTTCAGCGCAATAGATTTAATTGCGCCGAAAGATTTTCCAATGTTGCAGAAATATGGAATTTATAGTTCCATGTGTTATACCAATGGCGATATCAGTTTAACCAAAGGTTGGAATCACACAGACAATCATACATTATTAACGCAACAGTTTACAGAAGCAATTCCTGTCATAAAACAAAATGGCTATAAAGATGTGATTTGCTTTAGCGGCAGCCGTGATGGAATGGATGATGAAACAGGTTTGAAGAATTGCATTGATGGCTTAAAACCTATTGTTGAGCTTGCAGAAAAAAATGGCGTTACGGTGCA
>JBDUBY010000324.1:0-21221 GCA_040003735.1 Parafilimonas sp. | reverse complement strand
TATCTTTAGCCGCCTGCATTTCCCTGCATAGCTTTCGCCCCTGATGAACTAAGCTAAAAATGCGGCACTGATACAATACATTGTGCTCGGCCAGAAAAAAGTAATAAATTATCAGCAATATAAATTTTAATTCATGGGAGTTTTAAAAGACAGGTTTAAAGAAAAAGGAGATGCAGCAGCAGCAGATATTAAAGATATACTTGCCAAACATGGCAATGATAAAATTGGTGAAGTAAAGTTATCGCAGATTTACCAGGGTATGCGCGGCATTACCGGCTTGGTAAGCGAAACAAGTTTGCTGGACGCGCAGGAAGGCATTCGTTTCCGCGGTTATTCAATTCCAGAATTAAGAGAAAAATTACCCAAAGCACACGGTGGAACTGAACCTTTACCCGAAGGTCTATTTCATTTATTATTACTTGGCGAATTGCCCAGCGATGAAGAAGCAAATTATGTAACCGCCGTTTGGCAGCGCAGAAGCCATGTGCCCAATCATGTTTTTGCAACCATTGATGCATTGCCATTAACTGCACATCCCATGACGATGTTTGTAACAGGTGTAATGGCTTTACAAACAGAAAGCAATTTCGCAAAACAATATGCGGCAGGCATGGGCAAAAAAGATCATTGGGCTGCGGTATTTGATGATACGATGGATTTGATTTCAAGGCTGCCAAGAATTGCTGCTTATGTATATCGAAGAAAATACAAAAACAACCAGCATATTAATCCTGATGGCTTACTTGATTGGGCTGGTAATCTAGCCCACATGATGGGTTTTGAAGATGATAGCTTTAAGGAATTAATGCGTTTGTACATGACCATTCATTCAGATCATGAAGGTGGAAATGTTTCGGCACATACCACACATTTGGTGGGTTCAGCTTTAAGCGATCCTTATTTGTCTTATGCAGCAGGAATGAACGGTCTTGCCGGGCCTTTACACGGTTTAGCCAACCAGGAAGTTATTAAATGGATTTTTGATTTACAGCATGAGATCGGTACAAAAACGCCGGGTAAAGAACAGATTGCTGCTTACGTAAAGAAAACATTAAAAGAAGGAAAAGTAGTGCCCGGTTACGGCCACGCTGTATTGCGCAAAACAGATCCCCGTTTTACCGCGCAAATGGAATTTAGCAAAAAACACATGCCTGATGATCCTCTGGTGCAAACAGTTTGGAATATTTACGAAGTTGTTCCCCCGATTTTAAAAAGTCTTGGTAAAATAAAAAATCCGTGGCCAAATGTTGACGCGCATAGCGGCGCTTTATTAGTACATTATGGTTTGGTTGAATATGAATTTTACACTGTTCTGTTTGCAGTAAGCCGTGCATTGGGTGTGCTTGCAAGCCTTTGCTGGGACAGGGTTTTAGGCTTCCCGCTTGAAAGACCAAAATCTGTAACTACTGATTCAGTAAAACTTTGGCTTGAAGGAAAGGATGAAATTTGGGAAGGATAGAATTTTAAAAAGCAGAAAAGGCTAGTAACCGTAATAACACAGCTTATAAACAAGATTTTTGTTTAATGTCATACAAATATTCCATGACATTAATGCCTCTATTTATTTTCCATTGGTGACACACTCATTCTCTTTTCTTTTAAATCTGCAAGATTGCGTTATCGTTGCTTCGTTTCATTCTCAACTCTATATTTAAGATGGTTGCATGAAACAATCACCCAAAACTCATAAAACTTTTAATGAATGTTTTGTATACCAAGTTAAAAAACTCTTATTAACTGAGAAATAATAACTGAGAGCAGTGTTCAGGAAAGGTTTCGCAAATATATTGCGCCTTAATTTTTTCTTTGATTTGTTCCGACTTCTTTGGTGGCAGATCATTTACAAATAAATCAATATCAGCATAATGCCAATAATCAAAAAAACTATCATTAGGTTTAAACTCAATCATTTGTGTTTTGTTAGCAATCATAAAATTCAATAGTTACCGGTTGTGAAGTAATTAATCGAAATTTTATCGTTCAAGATAACATACGTAAAAGTTATACAAATGCTTACCAAGCATTCATGCAATAATTATATTTACATAAATGCGAAGGAGATTTTGTGATTGATATCATTAATTTATTGCCTGATAATATTGCTAATCAAATTGCAGCGGGTGAAGTTATTCAACGCCCTTCAAGCGCAGTAAAAGAATTATTGGAAAATGCAGTTGATGCTGGTGCAACATCTGTTCAGTTGCTTGTTGCCGATGCAGGTAAAAGTTTAATACAGGTTATTGATAACGGCAAAGGCATGAGCGAAACAGATGCACGCATGAGTTTTGAGCGTCATGCCACAAGTAAGATTCAAAATATTGATGACCTTTTTCATATACGCACAATGGGTTTTCGTGGTGAGGCATTGGCTTCTATTGCTGCCGTTGCGCAGGTTGAATTAAAATCCCGCAGGGCTGAAGATGAACTGGGAACTTTCATAGAAATTGATAACAGTATTGTTAGAAAGCAGGAAGTTTGCGCATGTGCAGTTGGTACCAATATCTGCATGAAAAATCTTTTTTTTAATGTGCCTGCCCGCAGGAATTTCTTAAAAAGCAATGCTGCAGAAATGCGGCATATTGTTGATGAATTTATTCATGTATCACTGGCTTTTCCAAATATTTTCTTTTCGCTTACAAGCAACGGACAACAGGTTTTTTATTTGGAAGCGGGCAATCATAAACAAAGGTTTCTACAATTGCTGGGCAATCAATATAGCACTAAGCTTGTTGCTGTAAATGAGGTAACAGATTACTTAGATATTAATGGTTTTGTTGGCAAGCCTGAAGCTGCAAAAAAAACACGCGGCGATCAATATTTTTTTGTGAACAACCGCTTTATAAAAAGCGCTTATTTAAATCATGCAGTTACGTCTGCATTTGATGCTTTGTTGCCGAAAGACAGTTTTCCTTTGTACGCTTTGTACATTGATTTAGATCCGTCGCAGGTTGATATAAATGTGCATCCAACCAAGCAGGAAATAAAATTTGAAGATGAAAAAATTGTGTATGCATTTGTTCAGGCTGCAATAAAGCATGCACTGGCACAGTTCAGTATTTCGCCTTCACTGGATTTTAGTTTGAATGCAGATATAATGCAGACAGAAGCCGTATCACAGCCGTTTACACAACAGCAAAAAGAAACTGTAACGGCTTCGGAATTATATAAAAGATTTTCACAAAAAAACCAGGCACATTTTATTGAACCTAATGAACGGACAGAATTGAAACACTGGAAAGATTTTTATTCTGCAACCGATTTCGAAACACAGAATAAACCACTTTCAAATTTCAATTTTCAGCCTTCATCAACCAATGAAGAAAATATAAGCAGCCACCGGAATCTTGCAATTGATTCTCCTTTTTTTCAATTACATCAAACTTATATTGTTGCTTCTTTGCAAAATGGTTTTATGCTTGTTCATCAGCAACATGCACATGAAAGAATTTTGTTTGAAAAGTATTCAACCAATATTCAAAGCAAACAAGCTGTAACACAACAAACATTATTTCCTGTATCATTAGAATTGTCACCGCAGGATGCAGCTTTGTTGCACGAACTTTTACCTGATCTTCAGTTGCTGGGTTATAAGATTGAATTATTCGGTAAGAATAGTTTTATTATACAAGGTGTGCCTGCAGATATTTTGCAGGGTAACGAAAAACATTCTATTGAATTATTAATTGAACAGTTTAAGCATTTCAGTAACGAACTAAAATTTAATCAACGGCAAAAATTAATTCATTGCATGGCAAGGCAACAAGCAATTAAAGCCGGCCAAAGTTTAAGTGAACGCGAAATGAAAGCTTTGGTTGAAGAATTATTCAATTGTAATACACCTTCCGTTACGCCGAAGGGCAATCCTGTCTTTGTTGAATTTAATGATGAGCAATTATTAAAAATGTTTGGCAGATAAGATATAGTTTACCGGCAAATATCAATTGTATAAAATCGAACAAAGAACTGTTCACAAACGAACACTTTTGTTTTGCAACTCTTCTGAAACTATTGCTGCATAAAGCTTTCAGCAATGGCATGTTGATTGATTTAAAACCTCTTCACGTCATTCTATTAATGTAAAACTGGCTATAATGCTTAAAAATTATATTAAAATTGCCTGGCGCAACATCGTTAAACATCGCTTTCATACATTGGTCAACATCGGCGGTTTAGCCGTGGGTATTGCATTTGCATTTTTGATTTGTGCTTACGTGTGGAATGCTTTCCAGGTAAACAGTTCGCTTAAGAATGAAAATAATCAATACATCATTCAAACAAAATATGGAACTGATCCGGCTTTCTACTTAACAACATTTGGCAATCTTGCAAAAGCATTGAAAGAACAATATCCTGGTTTGGTTGCCAATTACTATCGTTGGGATGGTATTACTTCAACAGTATCAAAAGGAGATAAACATTTTAGGGAAGGCATGCAGATTAACGATAGCACGATTTTCTCCATGTATGGTTTTCCTGTTTTATACGGCAATATTAAAACAGCTTTCAATGATCCTTTTTCTGTGGTAATTACTGAAGAAATTGCAAAGAAATATTTTGGTAAAACGGATGTTGTTGGACAAACGGTTACAATTGATAATTTCTCCGGCAGCAAACACGATTTCATTATTACAGCCGTCTTAAAATCCCTGCCTGATAATTCTGTAACAAAAATTAATGATAATAATATCAATGGTGTTTTTCTGCCGCTTGCTTCAGTCAATTTTTTTAACAGGCAAATAGATAGCTGGAACGGTGCAGGAATTGTTAGTTATATTGAATTGCAAAAAGGTGTTACACCAAAGCAGCTTGACCAACCAATCAAATATCTTATTCATCAAAATACTTCTACTGATCTTAAAGAAACACATACAGTACTTGTGTCGCTAAGCGATTATTATCTGCAAGCCAATAATAACCTTGTTGAAAAAATGTTGTACACACTTTCATGTATTGCAGCATTTATTTTATTGATGGCTATCATCAACTTCATCAATATTTCTATCAGCAAAGCTTCATCACGCATGAAAGAAATTGGTGTACGCAAAGTGCTTGGCGGAATGAAGAAACAATTGGTATTACAGTTCTTAATAGAATCCGTATTGCTTGCTTTCTTTTCAACCATCGCCGCGCTTATTATGTATGTTTTTATGCGTCCATATTTAAGCAGCGTATTGGACAAAGAAATTCCAACCCTGTTAAGCTTTCCTTTGTACCTGTATTTTGTTCCGGTATTACTTGCGTTTATAATTGGCTTGCTGGCCGGTATTTATCCTGCACTGGTTTTATCCTCTTTAAAATCTGCTGAAGTAATAAAAGGAAAACTTTATTCAGTGAAAGAAAATATTTTATTGCGCAAATCATTGGTGGCTTTCCAGTTCTGCATTGCGGCTGTTGTATTAATTGGGAGCATCATCATTTCAAAGCAGGTTAGTTATTTTTTTAGTAAAGATATTGGCTACGATAAAGATTATCTTTTATCAGCACAAGTGCCAAGAGACTGGAGCGCAAAAGGTGTTGCACACATGGAAACCATTCGCAATGAGCTTACCACATTGCCACAAGTAAGTAATGTTTCGTTATCCTGGGAAATACCTAATGGAAATAACGGGAACGGAGCAGCTTACAAGCCAACACAGGATTCAACTGCAGCAACATATACAGAGCTGTTTACTACAGATGAAAATTATGCCGCCACTTATAAAGTCCCAATGGCCGCAGGCAGTTTTTTTAGTAATAACGAAACTTATGATTCTTCAAAAATTGTAATCAACGAAACTTTCGCAAAAACATTTGGGTGGAACAATCCGCATGATGCCATTAACCAGCAACTAAAATTGCAGGGCTATGGCAATACCATCTTTACTATTTCTGGCGTAGTGAAAGATTTTCATTTATGGAGCATGCAGGGCAGTATTCCCGCTATGACTTTTGTTAACGTAAAATTGAATCAATTATACAGGTATTTTTCAATAAGGCTTAAGCCCGGTAATGTTGCTGAAGATGTATCAGCGTTACAAAAGAAGTGGGCTGCATTAATGCCCGGCGCTCCATTTGAATACAGCTTTATGGATGAAACCCTGCAAAAGATTTATAGCACAGAATTGCAATTGCAACAAGCTGCATATTTATCAACCGTATTATCATTAATTATAGTATTGTTGGGTATACTCGGGTTAATCTCATTAAGCATACAAAAACGCACCAAAGAAATCGGTATAAGAAAAGTATTAGGCTCATCGGTGCCTGCAATAATATCATTATTTATAAAAGAATTTTTATTGGTGATTTTAATTGGTGGCGCAATTGCATGCCCCGCTGCTTATATTATTATGCATAACTGGTTGCAGGGTTATGCATATAGAATTGATATAAACGCAGCACCATTTATAATTTCAATAGCATGTTTAGGATTGATAACCGCATTACTTATTTGTGCGCAAACAATTAAGGCAGCACTGGTAACGCCAATAAAAAGTTTGAGAACGGAATAAGAGGTGAATCATTAATTGTGAATAAATGCAGAACATTAACCAAAACTTTTTTACCTAAAAAAATGTTTACAACAACACCGTTGGTATTTGTGGAAGCAAGAACCATTGTGCAATGGAATTATATTTTTTTCCAAGATCCTGCACAACGCTTACACCATCTTTTATAGAGCTTAAAATTTTGCTTTGTGTTGAATCTTTGTCGTGGAATTTTGCCAGAAAATCTCCCACACGCTGAATAAGCCCGGGCTTTATATCTTCTTTCTTTTCAGCTGTATCCACAACCTGCATATCAGTTGCAATTTGTTTTGCTTCTGTTACAACAGCATCGGCAGCTTCTTTATTTTCAGGTGGTACATTTTGTTCAATATTATCAGTAAGTGCAACAAAATCATTTTTAAAATCTGTAATATATAATATCTCATATTCAGATAAAAATAACAGCATGCGCTTGGTTAAACCGGCGCGTGAAATTTCCAAATCGTCGCTGCGCATATCGCCATCAATGCGATGATTATTATATTCACGGTAAGCTGCTTTCAGCGCTATTAGTTTTGATTTTAGTTCATCTGATAATTCTAATTGATCACATGCTGAAAGTGCTTGCTGTAACTGGTTATTCGAAATTAATTTGCGTACATCGTTTGTTGTCATAAAAGAAATGTTGGTTTCAAATATATCTAAAATAAATTTTAAAAACTTATATTTGAGAACAGTATCTTCTTATTACTAAAACACTGCAAATTAAATTCTGAATATGGATGTAGCTGCCGCCGAACCTAAGAAATTAGAAGACTGGGACGATATTATCAATTCCATTCAGGAAGAGAAATGTATTTTATTTGTTGGGCCTGAATCTGTGATGAAAGCACCCGGAATTCCTTATCACCAGGAGTTAGTAAAGTCGCCAAGTTTCCAGGATAATGACTACTTTAAATATATTGCGCGTGATGAAATGTTTTTGCTTTCTCAAAATTTCTATCGCGGAAAACTGGTAAGCCGGTTTAAAAATTATTGTCAGCAAAATTCCTTCTTTGATGAAACGTATAAAAAAATTGCCGCTATTCCATTTCACACAATTATTGCTGTAACACGTTATCCATTTTTAATTCAAAGTTTTGTAAACAACAACATCAATTTTCAGCATCGCTGGTTTTCAAAAATCTTTGATAAATCAAAAATGGAAGAAGATATTGATACGCCCAGCAGCGGGTTTCCGTTGGTATATAATTTATTTGGAAAGTTTGATGTTGATGAATCATTATTGCTTACGCATAATGATCTTTTTGATTATCTCACCAAATTATTAAGCGATAATGCGGTGCCTACCAAATTAAAGGAAATCGTAAAATCATCAAATGAAATTATTTTTCTCGGTTTCAAATTTGAAAGATGGTACATGCAATTATTGTTACGGTTATTTGAACTGCATGATTTGAATGCGCAGTTTGAAAGAATATCATTAATGAGCGGCGATGATGATGATATTTTGAGTATTTGCAAAACAGATTTTAAAATGAATTTTATTGAAGACAATATAGATTCATTTATAAGTACACTGTATGATAAATGCAGCGCATCCGGGTTACATTTAAGAACGGCTTCAGTTGTTGCAAATGCAAACCCGCAAATGGGAGAATTCAATGCTTTACTGAAGGCGAATCAGTTTGATGAAGCATTACAAAAGCTACAGGAATTTGAGAATAAAAATAAGCTTGATGATAAGGTAACGCAATTAACCGGCAACTGGAATTCCATAAAACAAAATCAAATTGCAGGAATATATACACCTGAAGAATATACGATTGAACAAAACAAATTCAGGCAACAATTGCACACAGCTATCGAAGATGATATCGATCAAATAAAATAAATACCAAAACGAAATGCCTTCTTACAGATATCCTGGTCCGCGGCCTTTTGAAGAAAATGATATCAATCTTTTTTTTGGGCGCGATAAAGACAAAAAGAACCTGCTCACATTTATAAATGTTGAGCAAATGCTTGTTGTATTTTCAAAATCAGGTTTAGGTAAAAGCTCATTAATTAATGCCGCCATTATTCCTGAACTACGCAAAAAAAATTATGAGATTATTCTTTGCAGGTTTAACAGTTATGTAAATAAAGATCCTGCTGAAATTGCCGGTGCTGAACTTCTTTCTCCTTTACAGAAATTGTTTAATGAAATTGCAGTGAACCAGTTAGCCGCCAGGCAAACAGCGGAAACAACATTCCTTGATAATCTTAAAACCAATGATAGTTCTTCGTTGTGGCACCAGTTTAAAAACCTGCAGATTTATAACAATGAGAAAAAAACGTATTTTATTTTTTTCGACCAGTTTGAAGAATTGTTTACTTATCCAAAAGAACAGGTTAAAGAGTTTAAAGAACATCTTGCAGAATTATTAAGTGCATCTATTCCGCAGGAATATCTTGATAAAATAAATGAAATTGAAAACGATTCTGCTTTTTCAGATCTTACCAACGATCAATTAAGTTTATTGTACGATCCTATTCCTGTAAAAATTCTTTGCACCATACGTTCAGATAAATTCAGCTTGCTTACAAATTTAAAAGATGCGATACCGGGCATCGTTACAAAAACGTATGAGCTAAAACCTTTTAATACAGCAGAAGCCACAGAAGCAATACGGATGCCTGCATCCATTGAACAAAATAATACAGAAGATAATTTTATTTCTGATGCTTTTTCGTATAACGACGATGCGATACAAAAGATGCTGAATTATCTTTCTGATGATGGCACAGAAGATATTGAATCATTTCAGTTGCAGGTTTTATGCAGGTATGTAGAAGATATGGTGATTGAAAGTAAAAAGAATGGAAATGTATTAAGAAACATATCGGTGAACCAGTTGGGTGATATAAAAAATATTTTTGAAGCTTATTACAATAATCTTATAAACAGCATTGATAAAGATAAAATCCAGAATGTAAAAAAGCTTTTTGAAGATGGATTGATCTTTGAAAAAGATAAGATACGTGTATCACTTTACGAAGGCCAGATTGAAGCCAGTTACGGAGTTGATGAAACTTTATTAAACAAACTCGTGGGTACACATCTCATACGTTGCGAGCCTGACACCAACGGAAAAGAAAAATATGAACTTAGTCACGATTCTTTAATAGAACCCATTTTAAAAGCAAAGGAAATAAGGATAGAAGAAGAGAAAGCGGTGTCGCAAAGAATTAAATTAAGAAAGCGTGTAGAATTATTTGGGGGAATTGCCACCGGGCTTTTTTTGATTTTCGCGATTATACTTTACAATGTTTCACAAAGCTCAAAAAGAGATAAACTAGAGATAAATTTTTTAAGTGCAGAAAGAGACTGGTTTTATTTATTGGATCCATATCAGCAAAACGTTGTTTTAAAAGATGATTTTTTATTCCTTGCCGGTAAAGATTCTGCAGCTTATCAAAATCAAAAATATTCATTTAAATGCGCAGCGTATGCTAATCTAAATGCAGAAGAAAATTATTTGCTTGCATTAAAATTTGCGCAGGAAGGTTATATTAAAAATCCAAATGCTGTCACGGATACAAGTTTAACTAATTTGATTAATAAACCCGGGGTAGCATTCGCGTCGCTTAAAATATATTCTAATGGTTCAATAAATAATGTAAGCCTTTCAAAGGATAAAAAAAGCATTATTGCTGCAACAAACAAAGGCATTTTTTGGTTTGATGCAACAAGCGGCGCACTTAAAGATTCGCTTACTGCACCAAAATATACTTCAGGTTATTCGGTTTTTTCTGCTAAAGGCGATTACCTGATATATGAATCTTTCAACAGCGATACAACTTTTTTGTTGAACACTGCAACCAGGCAACTTCGGTTTTTCATTCACCAATATTCTGCGCAGCCACATTCAATTGCCTTTGATGTTTTTGCAGGCGATGATAGTTTTTATATACATACTGACGGTGCAAAAAAAGTAAGTCTCTATTCTTTTGAGGGCGATTTGATAGAAGAATACACGATACCAATTGTAAGCAGTACTGAAAAAATAAATGAAGTAAGTGTTTCTCCCGATGGAACGTATATAGCGGCCGCAAGTGATAAAGGTTGGGTTTTTTTAATAGACAGGCAAAATAAAACAGTTGAAGATATGTCTATAGACACTGACACGTCTTCTCAAATGCAGGAACATTTTCAAATAGTAAATTCTGTTTCTTTTTCTCACGATGGAAAATTTGTCTTAACCGGATCTTCTGACAAGAACGTTGATATATGGGACGTAAGGATGCGTCATCTTGTTCAAACATTAAAAAACGCGAACCCGGTTATGAAATCGAGGTTTGCGGCAAATGATAGCAGCATATTTGTTGGCGAAGATTTTGACGGCACAATCACAAACTGGGTGAAAGGAAATTTAGATTCAGGCAGCACCAATCAAAATAAAACTATTGGAAAAGATGTACGTGCAGCCAACTTCAAAAAAAACAATTTGCAATTAATAGGATTGGATTCATCCATCACAACCGTTAATCTTTACAACAACGATTCAAAATTAATTGCTTCATCAAGGCACTCGATTTCTGTATGGGATTTAACTAAAAAACCGGTGAATGTAAGCCAGGTTGTAAAAGCGCACGCAATTCCTGCGCTTGAACTAAGCGATAAAGTTTTGTGGAATATAGCAACCGCCAACGACATTTCTGCGATAACAAAAAAACAAGATATTTTAGAAGCATTAAAAGTATTGAATGATTCACTACACGGCCTTGCATTAACTAATAGCAACTTTAAAACAAACAAACAAACTTATACTGCCTATACTAACCTGATGCCCGCTTTATATAACCAGTTGCAATATTGCAAAGATGATAAGCTGGACAAACTTGATTCTTTTAATTTGTTTATTTATATGGGCAACGCTTATTTCCATAAAATCCAAATGGATAAAAACGATATGAATGGAAAATTTGACAAGACGAATCTTGAAAAGCTTATCCAGTTCAGGCAGGCACCATTTATTTTAGACACATTGCAAACAGAAAATTTTCATAATTTATTTGATGCGTATGCTATTCCCATTGCATATAGCTTTAAAACAAAACGATACGATAGTTTGCAAATCTGGAATAATAGAATTTTATCAGCTAATCCTGAATTGACTCATATTAATGAGATAAAAACTGACCTAATGATTTGGTATCAATATAATGTATCATTTAAAATTTTAGCCGGTGATATTGCAGGTGCAAAGAATTCATTTAACCAGTGGCCGGATAAAAACAATGTGAGCTATTTATTAACAAAAGAACTGGTTGAAATATATACTGATCCGGGATATCAATTCAATAAATCAAAATTTAAACAGGCATTTTCTGTTTATGATTTGAAAGATGAATACAATAGGCAAAACATTAGTGATATGGATGCTGTGCTTATTCGTTTATTAGATGAAACAGATAATAGGAAGTTAACCACAAAAGTTGTTGATAACCTTGCTGACTTCGACGATTATATCTATACAATTGTTCAATAATAATTTTTGCTAAAGAAATTATTTTAATTTCTGGCGGACAATTTGTTTACATTATTAAAACAAATTGAATGAGCCTGTCATTATATAAAAAGAAACGCAGCTTTACAAAAACACCCGAGCCTGAAGGCGGTAAGTCAGGCGAAAAAAATAAATTATTATTTGTTATTCAGAAACATGATGCTTCGCGTTTGCATTATGATTTTCGTTTGGAAATGGAAGGCGTTTTAAAAAGCTGGGCTGTTCCAAAAGGGCCATCATTAAATCCTGCAGATAAACGTTTGGCGATGATGGTAGAAGATCATCCGTTTGATTACCGAACTTTTGAAGGCATTATTCCCGAAGGAAATTATGGCGCAGGAACCGTAATTGTTTGGGATGAAGGAACGTATGAACCGTTGGAAAATCCATCAGCCAATAAAAAAGAAAATGAAAAAAATTTACTAAAGCAATTGCATGCCGGAAGTTTAAAATTTGTGATGCATGGAAAGAAACTGAAAGGCGAATTTGCTTTGGTTAAAACACATTACCAGGGCGAAAATAGCTGGCTGTTGATTAAACATAACGATGATTATGCAACTACAAATAACGTTACTGAAAAAGATAAATCTGTTGTATCAAAAAAAACAATTGAACAGGTAGAAAAAACAAGCGACAAAATTTGGAAAAGCAACAGAGAACAAAAAGTAAAAAGTAAAGATTCAAAAGCTGTATCTACAAATGTAAAACCCGAAAAGCCAAAGCCAAAAAAGAGCGTAACGAAAAAAAAAACGACACGCAAAAGCAGTATAGCGAAGAAATAAATGAGCTGCTAAAAAAGGCAAAACGTGCGGCGTTTCCGTCTCATATAAAACCGATGCTCGCAACATTAACCGATGAACCTTTTGATGATGCTGGCTGGATATATGAAATTAAATGGGATGGTTATCGTGCGGTAAGTTATTTAAATAAAGGCAGCGTTGAAATTTTATCAAGAAATAATCTCTCATTCACGCAGAAATTTAAAGAAGTTACTGATGCTTTAAAACTCTTGAATATTAATGCAGTGATTGATGGAGAAATTGTAGCAACAAATGATGAAGGTGTTATAAGTTTTCAGCAGTTGCAAAACTTCGCTAACAAAGGTGAATCAACGCACCTGAACTATTATGTTTTCGATATTTTATGGCTTGATGGAAAAGATGTAACCGAACTAACGTTGCTTGAAAGAAAAACCATTTTGCAAAGTATTCTTCCCGCAGAAAATAACATAATCAAATACAGTGATCATGTTGAAGAAAAAGGAAAAGAATTTTTCGAACTTGCTACACAGCGTGGATTAGAAGGCATTATGGGCAAAAAAGCTGATAGCGCGTATGTTGAAAATTTTCGCACAAAACTTTGGCTTAAAATAAAAAATAACAAAAGGCTTGAAGCAATTATTTGTGGCTTTACTGAAGGCCGAAAAAGCCGTAAACATTTTGGTGCTTTGGTACTTGGTAAATATGAAGGTGATAAATTAATTTATATCGGTCACACAGGTACTGGGTTTAATGAAAAAAGTTTGAAGGAAGTGGAGAAGAAACTTGCGCCGTTGGTAACAACCAAAATTCCTTTTGAAAAGAAACCAAAAACCAACATGCCTGTTACATGGGTAAAACCAAAGCTTGTATGCGAAATAAAATTTTCTGAAATAACAGAAGAAGGCATTTTGCGTCACCCGGTTTTTATGGGCTTAAGAGATGATAAGCAGGCAAAGAATGAAAAGAATGTTGAATTACTTGATGCTGATGAAAGAAACAATTCAAAAGTAAAAAGTGAGAAATCAAAAAAACCCGAAACAGGAAATTTAAAATCCGAAAAGAAAAATTCGCAACGCAAAACAAATAGCACTGCTCAACTTCTTCCATCAACATCAAAAGAAGAAACAATAAATATTAATGGCCATGAATTAAAATTTACAAATCTTGATAAATTGTATTGGCCTGATGAAAAAATAACGAAGCGCGATATGCTGAATTATTATTACAACATGATGCCGTACATTTTGCCTTATATGAAAGACAGGCCGCAATCGCTAAACCGGTTTCCAAATGGCATTAAAGGTGAAAGTTTTTATCAGAAAAATGTTGGTGGAAAAGTGGCAGATTGGTTAACAACTTATGATTATAAAAGTGCAAGCAGCGGCGATAAAAAATTTTTAGTTTGTACTGATGAAGCAAGTTTAATGTACATCGCTTCGCTGGGTTGTATTGAAATGAATCCATGGCACAGCAGAACGCAAAGCGCTGAAAATCCGGATTGGTGTGTGATTGATCTTGATCCTGATGATAACAATACTTATGAAGAGGTAATTAACGTTGCACAAGTTGTAAAAAAAGTTTTGGATGCGATTGATGTACCTGCTTATCCAAAAACTTCCGGCTCAACAGGCATGCATATTTATATTCCGCTTGGCGCAAAATATTCTTATGAGCAATCAAAATTGTTGGCTGAATTAATTGTAAATATTGTTTATCCTGAAGTTTCTTCTTTTACAAGTTTGGAAAGAAATCCATCAAAACGCAAAGGCAAAATTTATCTTGATTTTTTACAGAACAGAACTATTCAGACAATTGCTGCGCCTTATTCTTTACGACCTAAACCCGGCGCTACAGTTTCGACACCTTTGCATTGGAGTGAAGTAAAAAAAGGTTTAACTATTCAACAGTTTAATATCAATACAATCTTTGATCGTTTGAAAGATGTTGGTGATATTTTTAAACCGGTTTTAGAAAAGGGAATTGATTTGGAAAAGACATTACAAAAAGTAAACGGATTGCAGTAATGCCCTATAAAAAATATCAGTACAAGAATCATCCCATACATTCAATTGCTGATAACATAATCTTATCTTAGATTAATTTACTTTTACCGCAAACAATAATTGATGAGCACTGAACAAAAGCCTTTGATTGGATTTACCTGCGGTGATCTTAACGGCATTGGTATTGAACTTTTAATAAAAACTTTGAGCGATAGCCGCATTCTTGATCAATGTGCGCCGGTAATTTTTGCCAGTAATAAAAGCATCAATTTTTACAGGAAATCTTTACCAGATATAAATTTTATTTACCAGACAATAAAAGATTTTTCAAAAATAAATCTTAAGCAATTGAGTGTTGTGAATTGTTGGGACGAAGAGGTTGCTATTAATGCCGGCCAACTAACTGAAACAGGCGGAAAATATGCAAGGCTTTCTTTGCAACAAGCAGTGAATGCATTAAAGGATGGACAAATTAATGGCCTTGTAACTGCACCATTGCATAAAAAAAATATTCAATCTGCAGATTTTAATTTCACAGGTCATACACCTTATTTGAAACATGCTTTTGGTTTGAATGATGTGGTAATGCTGATGGTTGCATCTAATTTACGTGTTGCATTAGTTACCGAACATGTGCCGGTAAAAGATATTGCTGCAAACATTTCAAAAGAAGTTATTGTAAGCAAGCTGCGTATTTTACATGAAAGCCTGCGCAGGGATTTCGGAATTGATAAGCCAAAGATTGCAGTGCTTGGATTAAATCCGCACGCCGGCGATGAAGGCTTGGTTGGCAACGAAGAACAAACAATAATTAAACCTGCTGTTAAAGAAGTTAGAGATAAAGGCATGTTGGCGTTTGGCCCTTTTAGTGCCGATGCTTTTTTTGCAAGAGCTCAATACCAGGATTTTGATGCGGTGCTTGCCATGTATCACGACCAGGGTTTGATTCCTTTTAAATCTTTGGCAATTGGTGAAGGTGTAAACTTTACTGCAGGAATGCCGGTTGTAAGAACAAGCCCTGACCATGGAACTGCATTTGATATTGCAGGAAAAGGAATAGCGGATGCATCATCTTTCACGGCTTCAATTTTTGAATGCATCGATATCATAAATCGACGTGCTGAATATGATGAAAGCCACAGCAATCCTTTGCGTAAAATGAGCAACATGATTATTGCTAATGCTGTTGATGAAGCCATTGAAACTTCTGAAGAATAATTCTTACTTAAAAAACAGGAGATTCCAGCTTGTGAAAATGTAAAGTGATTTTTATATAAAGAAAAAGCGCAGTAATAACATTTACTGCGCTTTTCTATTTATCATTTTGCAAATGTTATTTCATATCATATTCGTTGTTGCTTTCATCACTATCTGCATCGTGCACATCTCCTAAAATAATTTTATCTATTGATTTATCTGCAGTAAAACTGATTGTAGAAGTACTACTCTTTTCCCATACTGCAATACTTTGATGCAACATTTGCTGCGTACCATCTTTATAGAAAATAGTTAGATGAACAGGTACAGGTTTGCTTCCTTTCATTTGCACAGTAACAGCAACATTCTTACCGCTTTGTTTTACATTGCCAATAGCAATATCCGGAATACCATCATCGTAAAACCATTTCTTCCAGAACCAGTTTAAATTTTTACCACTGCCTGTATTTATACAATTAAAAAAATCAAGTGGCATCGGGTGTTTGCCATGCCATTCTTCAATATAATAATGCAATGCTTTTGTAAACAATTCATCACCCAACATATCTTTTACATATAAATAACCCATTGCAGGTTTAGGGTAAGAATTAAGAAAATAACTTACTCCATTTTGTTGAGTACTTAACGACGCAATTGGTATATCACCATCATTGCCGGCATAAGAATCGTATTCGTTCATACCATAATAATCTGGTTCAAGCGTTGTATCAATTATAGGCGAAAGCAGCCACTCTCCTATTGTTGCCCAGCCTTCATCCATCCATGCATATTTTGTTTCGTTCACGCCCATATAAAATGGAAACATGGTATGAAAAATTTCATGATCTGTCAATTCAATTTCATCAGCTTTATCATCAAGCGGGTTATCATTCACCATCATCGGATATTCCATCTGATCCAAACCATCGAACACCGTTTCATGCGGATACGGATATGGCCATGCAGGAAATGTATGGCTCATGATGTCAACTGTTTTTCGTGCATAGTCAATCACATTAAAGTAATCAGCATGTTCAGGATTAAAAACAGCATCAACTCTTGTTCTTCTTTGTGTTGATGCATCAACCACTAAACTGCTTGCATACCACGCATAATGATTGCTTGTTGCAAACACAAAATCAGTAACGCTGTCTGCTTTAAATTTCCATGTGTTGATTGCATTTTGTGCAGTAACATTTCCTGTTGCAAGATCAGTTGTATCAATCACTTTTGTAATGCCATCATTTTTTTCTGCTTCGCTGATGCGTTGCACAATTTGCGGCGCATATACATTATCTGCATTTACTAAATTTCCTGTTGCGCAAACAATATAATTTTTTGGGACGCTGACATTTACATCAAACGAACAAAAATCGTTATACATTTCAGGAGTGCCGGTATATGGAATTCTATTCCATCCATCAATATCATCATACACAGCAATACGCGGAAAAAAATAAGCAACGAATGCAGAACTGTCATCAACCATTCCTGTTCTTACATGCGAAGTTTTATTAAGAACATATGAAAATGTAATGTTGAATTTTATTTGTTTTGATGGTAACAGTTCCGGAATTGATATGTATGCATTTGTACCATTGATATTAAATTTATCTGTTGACCGCTGTTGATCATTAATTGCAATTTGTTCAATACGTACGCCATCGCTTTCATCTTCAGGTTTAATATCCTGGTCGCGTGTTACACCGCGCTGATAAAAATTCGGATACAACTTAAACCAGATCTGATGCAAAGTATCAGGGCTGTTATTTACATATACAATTTCTTCACTGCCTGAAACAATTCTTTTCTTTGGCGAGAAGTTTACATCAATTTTATAACCTGCTTTGTTTTGCCAGTAATGTGAACCAGGTTTTCCATCTGTTGAGCGGGTTTGTTTATCATAAGCATCCTGGTAATTTTTTGCAACAGGTAATGACTGAGAAAAAATATAACTACACATAAGCAATAAGCAGCAGGTAAAAGATATCTTCATAAATAATATTAAGCAATAAAAATAAAGCAGAGTTATTTATTAACAGAAGAATATTAAGCAGTAAAATTTAATATAGTTTGTTATTAATGCGCATCTACAGGATGGCCTATTTCCCAGTGCAATCCAAACGGATCAACGATTCTTCCAAGTTTCCAGCCATGTTCTTCACCAACAGGAAAAATTTCTGCAGCGCCGGCATCAATTGATTTTCTAAAAACCTCTTCCGGATCATCTACAATTAAAATCATGCGAATATTTTCTGCCTGCAGTTCTTTATCATTATTTATTTTATCATCATTACTTCCACTAATCCAAAATTCAGCTCCGTTTACAGAAAATTTTATAACCAAACCCTCAGGTGTTTCTAAACGATAAGTTTCAATTGCATTAAAAGCATTCTGATAAAATGAAACTGCGGCTGCTGCATTTTTTACAGATAACCACGGTTGAATAGAACTATTTTTATTCATTTATAAATGTATATTTTATAACTCAACTATTTTCTTTTTAATTACCTGTTTATCTGTTTGTGTTTTTGCCAGCGCGTATGCTTTTTCAAAATTGAGTTTCGATTTTTTATTGTCAATTTCTTTATACAATTCGCCGAGCAATGTATAATAATAATGGTTGTTTGTTAACTGCAATTTTTCAGCTTCTTTAATTGCCTCTTTTTTATCTCTTGCTTTTGAAAGCGCAAATGTTCTGTTTAATGCAGCCACAGGCGAATACTCAATTTGTAATAATTGATTGTACAATTGTAAAATACTTTCCCATTTTTCTTTTGTATCAGCTTTAATTGTATGCCAATATGCAATACTTGCTTCCAAATGATATTTCGAAATTGTATTTCCCTGCGATGATGCATTAAGGAAAAAAATTCCTTTTGTTATTAAGTCTTGGTTCCAAAGTTTTTCGTCCTGGTCTTTATATAAAACAAGTTCACCATTCTCTTTTTTTCTTGCAGCAAATCGCGAAGCGTGAAAGCACATTAAAGAAAGCATTGCATTTACAGGCGGCAAATTTGTTTGTTCATTTTCGATCAATAAATAAGTTAAACGCATTGCTTCCAAACAAAGATCTTCACGCAAGACAGCATCACTGCTTTCAGAATAATAACCTTCATTAAATAATAAATATAATGTGGTTAAAACGGTTTCCAATCTCTTATCAATTTCTTTTGCAGAAGGAAATTCTATCTGCACTTTTTCCTGCTGCAATTTTTCTTTAGCGCGGTATAATCTTTTATTGATTGTTTCTTTATTTGATAAAAAAGCATTTGCAATTTCTTCAATACCAAAACCGCAAAGAATGCGCAACGATAATCCTATTTGCGCTTCTGTTGAAATAGAAGGATGGCAAATAGCAAACAGCATTTGTAACTGGCTGTCTGTGATATTTTTTTCTGAAAGATCGATATCAATCTCATTAATTCTATCTATAGTATTTTTTAATTGCGGCTCAATCTTTTTACTGAATATTTGGTTACGGTTAATCTGGTTTTTTGCTTTGTTTTTCGCCACTGCATACAACCATGCAACAGGATTCTCTGGAACGCCTTTATAGCTCCAGGTTTCAAGCGCTGATAAAAAAGTTTCGCTGGCAATATCTTCAGCAGCTTCAATATGTTCAATACCGAAAAGCTTGCAAAGCACAGCCGCAATTTTTGTAAACTCTGTTCTGAATAAATGTGGTATCAGTTCTTGTTTTTCCATCATTAAAAAACCCCTGTAAAACTACAATACAGAGGTTTTAATTTTATTAATTTTTATGATCACATAGAATCTATTTCTCTAACTTCTACACTGCCTCCGTTTAACAATCCGGGGCAGCCTTTGGCAAATTCAACTGCTTCATCGTAAGATGCAGCTTTAATAATAGAATAGCCACCAATTGATTCTTTGATTTCAGTATATGGCCCATTGGTTACAACGTTTTCACTCTTTACTATCTTTCCTGAATCGTGCAGCCTGTTACCGTTAGTAATTAATTTATTTTGTGCAGCAATACTTCCCAACCAATCCATCCATTTTTTTAACATTGCTGCTGCCTGTTCAGGCGTTGCCTGTTGCATTTTACTACTATCGTTTCTGTATAAAAACAAAAATTCTTTCATGTTTTAAATTGTGTTGTTACTAAATAATTATTAACTGTTATCATCTGAAGATACTGCAGGCCTTACTTCAACATTGCCGCCGCCATCAGTAACCATCGGGCATTGTTTGGCAATTTCAACAGCTTCGTCAAGTGAATTTGTTTTCACGATTACAAAACCGTTAATAAATTCCTTGATTTCTGTAAATGGTCCGTTTGTTACAACGTTATTTGGCTTTACAACTTTTGAATTTGATACACCTAACCTCGTTCCGCGGTTCGCAAGTTGGCCATCTTTTTCTATATTGCTCATCCAGTTCATCCAGCTTGTCATCATTTGTTGTGCTTGTTCTGGCGTTGGTGAAAATTTCATTGGTGTTGTTCTGAAAATTAATACAAACTCTTTCATGTTTTTAGATTTTATTATTTATTAAATAGATTAATGCGTGCCATCGCCTTTGGCGATTTTTCTTACTTCAACGGTGTTGCCTTCGCCCTGCAAGACAGGACAACCCTTCGCAAATTCAACAGCTTCATCAACCGAACCCGCTTTTACAATAATGTATCCGCCGATGGTTTCTTTTATATCGCCAAAAGGTCCGTTTGTAACAATGCTGTTGTGATGAACAACCTTTGCATCATCAAACGGCAAACCATTGCCGCCGCTAAATTTGTTTTGTGTTGATATGCCACTGATCCAATCCATAGTTTGTTTCATCCAAACCTGTATTTGCTCAGGTGACGCAACTTTTCTTCCATCTTCGTGCCTGAAGATTAAAATATATTCATCCATTGGTTTTAGTTTTTTTGTTTTGAATAATTTGATTACAACATTATAACAAATGAAGGCTGATGAATTGGACAATCCTGCAATTTTATTATTACTACTGTAATTGCTTTTCAAGCTAATTATATTTATTTTTATATAGTCATCAAATTATAATTCACCAAAAAAAAATCTATGAAAAGAATTTTATCACTACTCCTTATTATTTGCTGCTTTGTTTTACATTCAACGGCACAAGCACCAACGCTAACATCAGCGAATACAACTCCACGTGTTGGTGAAACATTTCAAAATCAATATGCGCAAACTGCGGGTGTTGATAATAAAAGCGGCGGCGCTAATCAAACATGGGATTACAGTACTTTAC
>JBDUBY010000404.1:0-6313 GCA_040003735.1 Parafilimonas sp. | reverse complement strand
TCATCATTTTCATCAATATATATAGAAGTAATTTCTGATGATGTAACAATAGGAAAATCTTTGGCTATATTTTTATCTGTAACGAAATTTTGCGCCGTTAATGTAACGGATAGCATCAACAATAGAAACAAAAAGCAAGCAAAATTTTTTTCTTTCATGCTGCAAACATTCATTTACCAATCAAAGAATCGCTTATGTTATTCGTCGCAGGCAATCAAATTACAAATGCATTCTACATTAATCAAAAGCAATGTTAGTAAAATAATTGTAACCGATTGCATAAAATATTATTTTTACTTTTTTAATTAAATTTTGATTGCACCACTATAATTATTGAAACACTTTACACTTATCATCTTAAAAAATATGAAGCATCTTGCCATTATTATTCTTCTATTGATATGTAATTTCTGTTATGCACAACACTATAACAATTTTAAAGTCTCTGTTTATTGTCGTGCTTATGAAGTAAGACAAATGGGTGATACCAATAATTATCTAAAGCCGTTATGGAATGAAATATCCCGGCAGTTAAAAGTTGATAAAGTATATCTTGAAACGCATCGCGATTTAATTATCGTTAACCAGGATACATTAAACATCGCAAAGAAATTTTTTAAAGACAGGGGCATTGAAGTTGCCGGTGGAATTACATTAACGATCAGCGAACCGAACCGCTTTCAAACATTTTGCTATAGTAATCCTGACGACAGGAAAAAAGTAAAAGAACTAAGTGAATACACAGCGAAAAACTTTGATGAATTTATTTTAGATGATTTCTTTTTTACCAATTGTAAAGATGATGGCGCCATAAAAGATAAAGGTGATAAAAGCTGGACACAATATCGTCTGGCTTTAATGACTGATGCAGCAAAAAATTTAATTGTTGGTCCTGCAAAAGCCGTAAATCCAAAAGTAAAAGTGATTGTAAAATATCCAAACTGGTACGAACATTTTGCAGGCATGGGTTTTAATCTTGAAACAGAACCAAAGATATTTGATGGCATTTATACCGGTACAGAAACAAGAGATGCAGTAACATCTGCGCAGCACCTTCAACCTTATCTTGGTTATAATATTATTCGCTATTATGAAAATATTGCGCCGGGTAAAAATGGCGGTGGATGGGTAGATCCGTTTGCGAGCAATTACTCCGACCGTTATGCTGAGCAGCTTTGGATAACATTGTTTGCAAAAGCTAAGGAACAAACGCTGTTTGATTTTAGAAGTATAACAAGACCATTGGTTGCAACAGACCGTGCGGCATGGCAAGGGCAACATACAAGTTTTGATTATGATGAAATGATGCAGCCACAAACCTATAATGGTGGTACTCCAACAAAACCAACTACAATCGCAAGAGTTGCAGGCTATACGTTTGATAAAGTCGATAAATTTTTAGGACAGCTTGGTAATCCCATTGGAATAAAAAGCTACAAGCCTTATCATTCGCTGGGCGAAGATTTTTTGCAGAATTATTTAGGCATGATTGGCTTGCCGATGAATATGGAGCCTGAATTCCCCGCAGAAGACAGTATTATTTTATTAACAGAAGAAGCAAAGTTTGATGATAAGATTGTTGATAAAATAAAGAAACAGTTAACAGATGGAAAAACAGTTGTAATAACATCTGGATTGCTGAAAATTATACAGGATAAATTAAATGATATTGTTGAATTGCGTTACACAGACAGGAAAGCCATTGTACAGGATTATACTGCTGGAACATTTCAATTAATACATACAGATAAACCCATTCTTATTCCGCAGATACAATATATCACGAATGATTCATGGGAAATTGTTTCAGGTATAAGTGGCGATAATGGTTTTCCTATTCTTCACGATGCAGCTTATTCAAAAGGTCATTTGTATGTGCTAACTATTCCTGATAATTTTTCTGACTTATATAATTTACCTGCAGAAGCTTTAAATAAAATAAGGCAAGTTTTATGCGGTAAATTGAACATACAAATTGAAGGCTCTTCAAAAATAAGTTTGTATGTATACAACAATAACACGTTCATTGTTGAATCTTTTTTAGATACAGAAACAATTGTAAAAGCAGTAACACCAACATCATTTAATACGATTACGGATATTAATACTAATGACGTAATTAAGGGCGAATTACGAAAGCCCGGGTTTAGTTATATTGAGAAAAATCAAGGCGCAAAAAATGTTTACACGTTTACATTAAAGCCGCATTCATTTAAAGTCTTTAGAATGCAATAAACAATAATATAGTTCCGCCATGTCAGGCGCATAGAAATTTTTTCGACTGCTCATAATATACCGGTATATAAACCTTCTTATACTTAATATCAAACAAATATCAGCAAATAAAAATATTTATTGTAATCGGTTGCATAATTCAAAAAAAAGTTATCTTAGCAATGTAATTGTCAATTCGACAATTATTAATTATTTAATGTAAAAAAGAGAATATTATAAAGAGTTTTTGCAATCGATAACAAGCAGCGGAGGAATGTTTCTACATTCTTCCGATTTTTTTTGAACTAATTATTATATTAAATGAAAGCATTGTTTGTCTCAATTTGTATAGCCTGCTTATTATTTTGTCAAGATGCATATGCTCAGCAACGGCTTTACTCTAACGAATTTTCATTAGGTGAAGTAAAATTACTGGATAGTCCTTTCAAACAAGCTCGTGACCTTAACATCAAAACATTGTTACAATATAATGTTGACCGATTGCTGGCTCCTTACCGCAAAGAAGCAGGCTTAACACCAAAAGATTCAAGCTATAAAAACTGGGAAGGTTTAGATGGGCATATTGGTGGTCATTATTTATCTGCATTGGCAATGAATGTGGCAGCAACCAACAATGCAGCATGCAAGCAAAGAATGTTATACATGATTGCTGAATTGAAAGAATGTCAGCAAGCGAATACAAAAAATCATAAGGATTGGAACAATGATTATGTAGGCGGCGTTCCTAATAGTGAAGCAGTATGGACTTCAGTAAAGAACGGGGATTTTAAAGCATTTCATGATGCTTGGGTTCCCTGGTATAACGTTCATAAAATGTATGCAGGCCTAAGAGATGCATGGAATTATACGGGTAATGAAGACGCAAAAAATATCTTTTTAAAATTTTGCGATTGGGCAATTAATATAACATCATCATTAACCGATGCTCAAATGCAATCAATGCTTGATACCGAGCAAGGCGGCATGAATGAAGTATTAGCTGATGCGTATGCAATAACGAAAGATGGAAAATATTTGATTGCTGCAAAAAAATTTTCACACAAAATGTTGCTCGATCCAATGTCTCAAGGCATAGATAATCTTGATAACAAACATGCGAATACGCAAGTACCCAAAGCGATAGGATTTGAAAGAATTGGTGAATTAAGCAATGATGAAAAATTTTATGATGCAGGTAATTTCTTTTGGCAAACTGTAACAACAAATCGCTCATTGGCATTTGGTGGAAATAGCCGCAGAGAGTTTTTTCCAGGCGCTGCTTCCTGTACAGATTTTATTGATGATGTGGAAGGACCTGAAAGCTGTAATTCATATAATATGCTGAAGCTGACTGAAGATTTATTCAGAACAAGCCAGTCGGCAAAATATATGGATTACTATGAGCGCACAGTGTATAATCATATTCTTTCAACACAAAATCCTGAAACAGGCGGTTATGTTTATTTCACACCTGTTCGCCCCAGAAGTTATCGTGTGTATTCAGCACCAAACGAAGCTATGTGGTGCTGCGTTGGAACAGGCATGGAAAATCATGGCAAGTACAATGAATTGATTTATACGCACCAGCATGATTCATTGTTTGTAAATCTTTTTATTGCTTCAACACTTAACTGGAAAGAAAAAAATATTCAGCTTACACAGCAAACAAAATTCCCTTTTGAAGAGCAAACAAAACTCATCATCACGCAAAACAAACCTTCATCATTTAGTTTATTAATCCGTTATCCATCTTGGGTGAATGATGGTTCGTTAAAAATTTTGGTGAATGGAAAAGAAATTATGGTTGATGCGCATCCATCTTCTTACATCGCTATAAAAAGAGAATGGAAAAAAGGTGATGTGGTTGAAGTGAAATTGCCGATGCACAACACGATTGTACACTTGCCAAATGTGCCGCAATATGTTGCCATTATGCACGGACCAATTTTGCTTGCCGCTAAAACAGGCACAGAAGATTTAAAAGGTTTGATTGCTGATGACAGCCGCTGGGGACAAATTCCAAGTGGTAAAAAATTGCCATTAGATAAGGCATCGATTATTATTGATGATAACATACAAACTATTACCAACGATTTGGTTCCGGTGAAAGACAAGCCTTTACATTTTACGTTTCATGATGTGAAGATGATTAACCCGATTGATGCAACGCTGCAGCCATTTTATCAAATTCATGATGCGCGTTATGAAATGTACTGGATGGCTTTATCAAACAATCAATACAAATCTTATCTCGATTCTATTTCAACACAAGAAAAAGAAAAGTTAGCGATAGAAAAAAGCACTATAGATTTTGTAGCGCCGGGAGAGCAGCAACCAGAAGTTGATCATGCTTTACAAAGCGAAAATTCAAGAACTGGCAACAACCAAAATCAACTGTTTCGCGAAGCATTTGATAGTGGTTATTTTAGTTATAATTTTTCAATAAATAAGGAAAACAATTTGAGTTTATTGGTACGCTGTTGGGGCGCAGAATGGGGCGATAAAAAATTTGATATTTATATAGATGATGTAAAACTTGCAACAGTTGATAATACCGGCAAATGGAATCAATCTAAATTCTTTGATATTAAATATGCGGTTCCTGGTGAACTGTTGAAAGATAAAAAATCTGTGCGTGTAAAGTTTCAGGCTTTGGGTAATGCAAGTACAAGCCCTGTATATTTTATGCGTTTATTAAAAAATAATGAAAGCTTTTAACAATGAATTTTGATAGTTTGAATAAATGAATGCACTTCGAACGTCATGTCGAGGTAACGAGACATCTCTTAAAATTAAAGTTGATTGAGTAAAAGAGATTTACAAATAGCACAATTTATTTTAAAAGGAATTTGTGATGCTTCGCATTCTCCTATCGTCGAAATGACGTTTCAATCTTCCTGAACATGAACAAAATAGCACAACACATATAAACATAAAACGATTACGCTTCATACGAAATATAACAACAAATGAAATTGAAAAACCTTCTTTTTCTAGCAACAATATCGCTCTTGCTCAATACAAAAATGTTGGCACAAACGCCATCCATTACATTGCATCTTAATCAATCAAACACATCTGTTAGTCCAATATTGTATGGATTGATGACAGAAGAAATCAATCATGCTTACGATGGCGGTTTGTATGCAGAATTGATACGCAACAGGATATTTAAGGACAATAAAAATATTCCTGAAGCATGGAGTCTTGTACAAGACGATACTGCCGCAAAAGCAAGTATAAAACTCATCGCCGCATCAGAAGAAAATATTCCGTTGGATGAACGTGGCAACGCAATAAACGGAGCGCTTTCAACCTGCTTAAGACTTACAGTTGAAAAAGGCGGCGCAAGAGTTGGCATTGCCAATGAAGGTTATTGGGGCATTCCTGTAAAACCTTCTGCAACATACAAAGCTTCATTTTATATAAAAGGAACAGACCGAAAACCACCTTTCCGCTGGCCGTGGGAGCCAAAACCTACTACACCACCGCTTCCGGATATTGAAAATAATACGGCAGGCCCGATAACAGTTTCGATTGAAAGTAATGATGGCAAAACAGTGTATGCATCAGGCACTATCAATCTTGAAAAAAATATCTATTGGAAAAAGTATGAGCTTACATTAAATACTGCTGCTGATGTTCCACCCACTAAAGATGCACGTTTTGTAATTTCAACAAACCGCGTAGGATTGTATTATTTCAATCTTGTTTCATTGTTTCCTTCAACATATAATAACCAGCCAAATGGTTTTCGTGTTGATTTAATGCAAATGCTGGTTGATATGAAACCAAAGTTTCTTCGTTTTCCCGGCGGCAACTTTTTGGAAGGTCCGTTAATTACCGATGCATTTCCATGGAAGACAACACTTGGTCTCTTGGAAAACAGGCCCGGGCATAAAGGCTCGTGGGGTTATCGCGCTTCTGACGGAATGGGTTTGCTTGAATTTTTGGAATGGACAGAAGATATGAATGCGGAACCGTTGCTGGCAGTGTACGCTGGTTATTCTTTAAACGGCGATCATGTAGATGCAGGACCGTTATTGAAGCCTTATGTAGATGATGCGTTGGATGAAATAGAATATGTGATGGGTGATAC
>JBDUBY010000206.1:0-1907 GCA_040003735.1 Parafilimonas sp. | reverse complement strand
ATTGAAAGAGTGAGATTTCAGAATGAAAAAATATATGCATTACCCTATTCAAAAAAAGACAAAGAGGATTTTTGCATTGTAATGAATACAATTAATGCAAGAAGTTTGGTTGCGATTGACCAGTTTATTGCTACGCAAAAAAAATATGGACATAAAATTGATTGGTGGAAGCTGGAACGAAAAGATATGATTGTTGATATGGAAAAACCGCGCAATATTTTAAAATGGTTGAAATATATTTTTAAACTTCCCAAACTAATTTGATAATTAGATAATTTGGCAATTCGTCAATGAAGAAAATTTTCATACCAATATTCGTTTTATTTTCCTGTTATTCTTACAGTCAAAAAAAAGATTCGCTTATCCATGCATTGTTGCTGAATATTCAATCGATGCAGGTTACTGGCAATGGAGAATTTTATGCAGGCATGTTTCCAACTTATCGTGAATGTGGCGGCGCACCGCATAATTTTCAGCCTGATAATAATATTTTTTATACTGCAGTTACGGCGTTTGCATTGCGCAATATGTTGCCCTATTTAAACGCGGCAGATAAACAAATAGCGCAAACTATTATCGCCAATATTCAAAAAGTTTATCCGCTTTACCGCAATAAACATGGTTATCCTTATTATGGTTTTTGGGCAACTGATGATCCTATTATGCCGCATACTTATTTCTATAAATATTTAAAACAGGTTTTTGGTCAGGGTGAAGATGCTGATGATACAGTAATGATTTTAATGACGGACAGCAGCGGCGATAAAGATGTTACAGATTTAAAAAAACGCCTTGAAGCTGTTGCAAACCTGGCATCACCCAAAAGAAAAATAATTTCTACCTATAATAAGTATAAAGATGTTCCTGCATACAGCACTTACCTTGGAAGCCGCACTGCGCCTGATTTTGACTTCGCTGTGCAATGCAATATTTTATATTTCGTTCTGGATAAAAAGCTGCCTTTTGTAATACAAGACAGCGCAACATTGCATTTAATTGCTGAAATGGTTCGCAATCGTGAATACATGAAAGCACCTGTTTATCTTTCTCCATATTATGTACGCTCATCTATATTAATTTATCATGTTGTAAGATTGATGAATGCTTTTAATATTCCTGAACTCAATATCTACAAAAAGCAATTGATTGATGACGCGGAAAAGGAGTTTGATGAAAGTACCAATGTAATGGATAAAATGTTGTTGAGCACTTCATTAATAAAACTTGGTGCAAAACCTGAATTGCCGCCTTTTAATTCAATCAATGAATTTGAGAATACGAATCAAAAACAATTTATTTTTTTCCAGGCAAGAGCAGCTTATTCTTATCCAACTCCATTTAAACAAATAGGATTGCATTTTAGTTATATCAATTATTATTTTTATTGTCCGGCTTATTATAAAACGCTTTGGTTGGAAAACCTGGTGCTGGGCAATGCACAATTACATAATTAAATTTTTTAAATGAAGTAAGATTGCATGATGTTTGGTATATTTCTTTGCTATGCAATTACCTCTTACTGTAAAAAGATCGATAGAACTTTTAGGATTAGTACTTCTTGGCTTTATAATACATACAGGCCAGCAAATTCTCATGCCAATGCTTATGGCTTTTTTTGTAAGTATTGTGTTGCTGCCTGTTTATAATTTTCTAACAAAAAGAAAATTTCCAAGAGTATTAGCTACATTTCTTGCGTTGTTGTTAATGATCATTATAATGTGCGCCATTATTTTTTTTATAGTGATGCAAACACAACCCGTTATAGATAATTTCAGTGCGATCAAAGAAAATATATCAAACCACATCAACGCATTAAGCAAATGGATTAGTAGCGCGATGAATGTTTCTATTAAACAACAAACAGCTTTCATTAATCAGCAAAGCCAAAAATCGGTAGATTATCTCGG
>JBDUBY010000189.1:0-1908 GCA_040003735.1 Parafilimonas sp. | reverse complement strand
AAAAAAGTAGCAAAAAAGGCAGCACCAAAAAAAGCTGTTGCTAAAAAAGCCTTGAAAAAAGCTGCTCCTAAAAAATCAGCACCAAAAAAAGTGGCTAAGAAGGCTGCTCCCAAAAAAGCTGCAAAAAAAGTTGCTCCTAAAAAAGCATTGAAGAAAGCTGCTCCTAAAAAGGCTGCTCCGAAGAAAGCTACACCAAAAAAAGCAGCCCCTAAAAAAGCAGCCCCTAAGAAAGCAGCAGCGCCGAAAAAGGCTAGTACGCCTAAAAAAGCTGCGCCAGCAAAACCAGAAGCAATGCCAACTCCAGAGGTTGCGCCACAACAAATGCCAACTGAACCAACTAATGGCGATGATAATAACACGAATAACGCTTCATAATTTTAACCCTACGTGGGTTTTAAAATATTTTTAAATAAAAATGCCCCGCAATCTGCGGGGCATTTTTATTTGTTGTTATAAGAATTAAGGCTTAATCTTTTTTAAATATTCACCGTAACCGCTTTTAGAATAATACTCTGCCAGCTTCATTAATTGCGCATGATTAATAAAGCCCATTCTAAATGCAACTTCTTCAATACATCCAATTTTTTGTGACTGACGTTTCTCAATTACTCTTACAAATTCACTTGCATCACTTAAAGAATCAAATGTGCCTGTATCAAGCCATGCAACACCGCGATTCATTACACCAACTTTAAGTTTACCATTATTAAGATACACTTTATTTACATCTGTAATTTCATATTCACCACGCGGAGAAGGTTCAATATTTTTTGCAACATTAATAACTTCATTGTCGTAAAAATATAACCCCGGAACTGCATAATTTGATTTTGGTGCTTTAGGTTTTTCTTCAATAGATAATGCTTTGAAATCATCATCAAACTCAACTACACCATAGCGTTCAGGATCGCTAACTTCGTAAGCAAAAATTGCTGCACCATCAATTTTATTAAATGATTGAACCAGCTTGCTAAAGCCTGAACCATAAAAAATATTATCGCCTAAAATCAATGCTACTTTATCATCACCAATAAATCTTTCTCCAATTATAAATGCCTGTGCAAGCCCGTTTGGTTTTTCCTGCACAGCATAAGAAAATGTACAACCTAATTCTTCGCCACTGCCAAGCAATCTTTTAAATTGTGCAACATCATCCGGTGTTGTAATTATTAGAATATCTTTTATACCTGCAAGCATTAAAACAGAAAGCGGGTAATAAATCATTGGCTTATCATACACAGGCATAATTTGTTTGCTAATGCCTTTTGTAATTGGATATAAACGTGTGCCCGAACCTCCTGCTAAAATAATTCCTTTCATCTGTGTAATTTTTGTCTTTTTAATTGTCAGATGGAATGCCTGCGAAAAATTATTGATCTATGCATATGCAGCCATTTCATGATTTATAATTATAAGCGATGCAAAATATCGGCTAAGTAAAAATTCTTTTTATCTTTTTCTGAAAGAATCAATTCATCTTTCGGTAACTGCCAGTCAATTTTTAAATCATTATCATCATACATAATTCCAAGTTCTGATTCTTTATTATATAAATTATCACACTTGTAAAAGAAAACTGCTGTAGGGCTTAGCACAACAAAACCATGCGCAAAACCACGCGGAATATATAATTGTTTATGATTTTCTGCAGTAAGTTCTATTGAAAAACTTTTACCAAAAGTGGATGAATATTTTCTGCAATCAACTGCAACATCTAACACACTTCCTTCTAATACACGCACCAGTTTTGCCTGTGCATATTCGCCGGTTTGCATATGCAAACCACGCAATACACCACGTGTGGACGCCGATTGATTATCCTGTACAAACTGAATTTTTGCACCTGTTAAATCTTCAAATCTTTTTGCATTAAAGCTTTCAAAAAAGTATCCGCGTTCGTCTTTAAAA
>JBDUBY010000352.1:0-1931 GCA_040003735.1 Parafilimonas sp. | reverse complement strand
GGTGTTCTGCCGATTGGTGATTGATCTATCTCAATTACTTTATCAATATTTTCCAAACCTTTTATACTCTTATATTCAAGCGGAAACATTTTTGAATTGTAACAATGCTTCGATAAAAGCGGGTACAATGTTTCATTAATTAATGTTGATTTTCCGCTGCCGCTTACACCTGTTACAACGATAAATTTCCCCAACGGAAATTCAGCGTCAACATCTTTCAAATTATTTCCTTTCGCACCTTTCAATACCAGCTTTTTTCCATTGCCTTTTCTGCGTTCATGCGGAACAGCAATTGTGTGAATACCGTTGAGATAGCCAGCCGTTAATGTAGTAAGCTTCAACATACTTTTCGGAGTTCCTTCAGCCACAATTTTTCCACCATGAAAACCTGCTTTCGGTCCAATGTCAATTAAATAATCAGCGGCAAGCATAATGTCTTTATCATGTTCAACAACCAAAACGCTGTTGCCAATATCGCGCAGGTTTTGCAATGCAGATATTAAACGATGATTATCTCTTTGATGCAAACCAATTGAAGGTTCATCTAAAATATAAGTAATGCCTTGTAATTGCGAACCAATTTGTGTTGCCAAACGTATGCGCTGACTTTCTCCGCCGCTTAACGTTTTTGAGGCGCGGTTTAATGTGAGATACGTTAACCCAACATCTAATAAAAAAGTTAGTCGTTCTCTTATTTCTTTTACTACATCTTTCGCAATTGTGCGTTGCTTGTTGCTCAATCTTAATTCAATGCCATCAAACCATGCGTAGAGTTTATCTAAATTTTTCTCACTTAACTCAGAAATGTTTTTTCTATCAACCAAAAACCAAAGGCTTTCTTTTTTTAACCGTGCGCCATGGCAAGTTTCGCAAGGCATTAACTGCATATATTTTTCGGCCCAATCACGCAAGCTTTCGCTATAACCACTGTTAAACCATCGTTTCAACATATTTACAATGCCTTCGTACGGCGCATTGGCATCCCATTTCGAATTTTCAAAATCAATTTCTATTTCTTCACCATCTTCATTTCCATACAATAAAATATTTAATTGTTTTGGCTGAAGTTTATTGATAGGCGTGTTGAGTGAAATTTTATTCTTCTTCGCTATCTCCTGCACAGAACGATATACATACGCTTCACGTTCTTCTCCTAACGGCGCAATTCCTCCATCGCTGATGCTTAATGCAGCATCGGGAATAACGGTTTCCATATTCACTTTGAACATGGTGCCTAAACCTTTGCAGGTTGGGCAGGCGCCATAAGGTGAATTAAATGAAAATGAATTGGGTGAAGGTTCCTCATAAGACAGACCCGTTTCTTCACACATTAATTGTTTGCTGTACGATAAAGGTTTGTTCTCACCTTCTACATCAACAAACATTAAATCCTTGCCCATCTTTAAAGTTTGCTGCACACTTTGACTTAACCGCGTTCTAAATTCATCGCTCACTTTCAGCCTGTCAACCACCACTTCAATATCATGAATTTTATAGCGGTCAACCTGCATCTTCGCGGTTATATCTTTTATTTCGCCATCAACCCTAACTTTTACAAATCCCTTTTTTCTTATCTCTTCAAATAGTTCACGATAATGACCTTTTCTTCCACGCACCAATGGCGCTAATAAAGAAATTTTTTTATTATTGAATTTTTGAAAGATGTTATTTACAATTTCTTCTTCGCTCCATTTCACCATTTGCTTTCCGGTGTTATAACTGTATGCTTCGCCGATGCGGGCAAACAAAAGCCGCATAAAATCGTATATCTCAGTAATTGTTCCAACAGTTGAGCGTGGATTTTTATTGGTAGTTTTTTGTTCGATAGAAATTACTGGTGAAAGTCCGGTTATCTTATCAACATCCGGCCTTTCCATTTCGCCAATAAACTGGCGCGCATAAGCGCCGAAAGTTTCCATATAGCGGCGCTG
>JBDUBY010000121.1:0-21498 GCA_040003735.1 Parafilimonas sp. | reverse complement strand
TTGTGCGTTTATTAGTTCTAATTGTAGGCTGAACAATAAACAAATCCGCCTGCGGCACAAAAATAAACAAGAATCTATTATAAACAATGAATGCGCTTTTGTATGAACAAGTGTTTGTTATTATTGATAATAAATTATATGTTGATAATTTTAACATGAATACCAAATGATAGAAAAAATATTTTAAGAGTTTTGCAACCATAAAACTTGCTCATGAAGGAATGGCTTTTTATTTTTTTCGTTTTGATGTCAGGAGTTGTTTTAGCGCAAGACCCAATAATAAGCACGTTAAAAACAGAAGCAACACGCATCATTCCAATTACAGTGCCTGATACTATAAAGAATAGTTGGATTAAAGGCGGCATTTTTAATTTAAATATCGCACAAGGCACTTTAAAAGATTGGGCTGCGGGCGGTGATAATTTTTCTGTTTCATTAAACATGTATACAAACGGGCATGCATTTTATAAAAAAGGAAAAGTTACCTGGGATAATAATATAGATATAAACGTTGGTTACATTAATACAACAAGTTTGGGAACACGTAAAACTGATGACAGGTTTGATTTTTTATCAAAATACGGTTATTCATTAAGTAAAAAAATTGCCGCTTCAGCACTGTTTGATTTTCGAACTCAATTTTTTGACGGATATACTTATTCAGATCCTACCACACCTATATTTTCTTCTACTGCATTTTCGCCTGCATATATTTTATTAAGCCCTGGTTTTGATTTTAAGCCGATAAAAAATCTTTCTATTTTTCTTTCACCAATTTCATCAAGATGGGTTATAGTGCAAAATCCAACACTTTCAAAAATCGGGGCTTATGGTGTTGATTCAGGCAATAAAGCAATAAACCAGCTTGGTGCTTTTGGCACTGTTATATTCAATACACAATTCACCAAGAACATTACATTTAATTCAAGAATGGATATGTTTTCTAATTATGAACACAATCCAACCAATGTTGATTTTTATATGACCAATTTATTTGCTGCAAAATTTACGCGCTTATTTTCTGTAACGTGGGGTGTTGATATGATTTATGATGATGATGTGCGAATTTTCGGGCCAAATCATAATTCGCCGCGGCTGCAATTAAAATCGCTTGTTGGTATTGGCATTTTATTAAAGCTTGGCACTTAGCAAAATTTATTTTTTTTCTTTGATGAATATTATGCAAAATGTACTTGACTTATACGGCATTCACCAAAACGATTATACTATAAAAAATTTTGGCAACGGGTTAATTAATAATACATGGCTTATAAGCAGCGCAAAACATAAATACATTTTTCAAAAAATAAATAAAGAAATTTTTACCCGGCCGCAATTGATTGATGATAATATTCAATTAATACATGATTATTTAAAAAAAAATAATTCATCCTTTAATTTCATCTTGCCTTTACCTTCTTTAAATGGTAAAACAATGGTTTGTTATGAAGGTGAATTTTACAGGTTATTCAAATTCATTCCATCAAAAACATTTTTAGTAGTTACGGATGAAAGTATCGCGTTTGAAGCGGCCAAACAATTCGGAAAATTTACAAGTAATCTATCTGGTTTAAGCATAGATGAGTTGTATGAAACCATCCCACATTTTCATGATCTTCATCTTCGTTATAAACAATTTTTACAGGCAATTGAGCAAGGCAATCACACAAGAATACATCAATCTGAAAAACTAATTAAAGCATTACAAGTACATAAAACAATTGTTGATATATATGATGATATTTCTCAAAATCCATCATTTAAAGAAAGAGTAACGCATCACGATACTAAAATAAGTAACGTGCTGTTTGATGAAAATAATAAAGGTATTGCTGTTATAGATTTGGATACAGTTATGCCCGGATATTTTATAAGCGATGTTGGCGATTTGTTGCGTACTTATTTGCCGCCTGTTAGTGAAGAAGAAACAAATTTTGACCTGGTTAAAGTAAGAGATGAATATTTTAAAGCTATTGCTGAAGGTTTTTTAAATGAAATGAAAGATGAGCTTTCTTCTGAAGAATTACATGCGTTTGTATATGCGGGAAAATTTATGATTTATATGCAGGCTTTGCGCTTTATTACTGACTATTTAAACAATGACATTTATTATGGTGCAACGTATCCATTGCATAATTTTAACCGTGCAAAAAATCAATTAAAATTATTAGAATGTTTGATTGAGAAAGAAGAGTACTATAATTCTATTGTGCAAAAGATTATTGCACAGAGCTAACCGAGTTAACAGAGAATCTTGTTAATGTAAAATTTTTTTTCGCAGATTAAAATTCACTACTTAAACCAAAAATAGGCTTACGCGTTTGCCATGCATTATTTGTAAAATCAGGAATGTGCTGCAACGTTCCGCCTTCTGCAATTGACTTTTCACTTAACGGTGTAATAGAATACCATGTTGCTAAATCATACACATCCAAAGGAAATTCTGCGTTACGCTTTACGCATTCGATAAAAGCATTATCAACAAAAAAATCCATGCCACCGTGGCCTGCACCCTCTGCGTCTTTTGAATAATGTTTCCATAAAGGATGGTCATAATCATCCATATACTTTTTTGTATTTTCCCATGTATGTTTTTCAGGGCTTTTATCTTCAAAATAAATTAAACCAGCATCAGGTTCGCCGGCACTGCGATCTATCCATAAACCATTGGTGCCCTGCACACGAAAGCCAAGATTATAAGGCCGTGGTGACGAAGTATCATGCGTTAATAAAATTGTTTCGCCATTTGCTGTTTGTATTTGTGTTGAAACAATATCACCTTCTTTAAATTTTACTTTTGCGTTTGGATTATTTTCTCCACCAGAACCAGGAAAGTTAACAATATACCTATGTAGCCCTTTTGCTTTTGTTGATATGGATGAAAGCGCTGTTAAACGGTTACCGCGATTTACATTAATCATTGTTGCAGCGGGCCCAAGGCCGTGCGTTGGATACAACTCTGCATCGCGCGTAACATAATGATTGGTTCTCCATTTTGCTTCACTGTACCCTTTTTCACCAAACTCAACACCACTATCATAAGGTGTTTTTCCATCATTGAATAATACTCCACGAAGATCATGTTCATAACCACCTTGCAAATGCAATAGCTCCCCAAACATTCCTTGTTGCACCATATTCATTACCGCCATTACATCTCTTCTGTAGCAAACATTTTCCATCATCATTATTGGAATTTTTGTTTGCTGATGTGCTTTTACAACATCAAAACAATCCTGCAATTTTATTGCGCCACATACTTCAACACCTGCAATTTTTCCTGCATGCATTGCATCAATTGCCTGTTCAATATGCCACTCCCATGGTGATGCAATAATTACAGCATCCACATCATCACGTTTTAATAAATTACGATAATCATAATTACCGTTTGTATATTCTGCGGGTGCTTTCTTTTTATATTGAGCCACTAATTTTTGCGCATCGGCCATCATTCCTTTATCAGGATCTGCCATCGCAGTTATTTCAACATCATTTCTTTTTAAAAATTCTTCAAGATGGCTTTGACCGCGCAAACCTGTTGCGATCATTCCAATTTTTACAACATCTTTTTTGGGAGAAGCAAACATATTTAACGGCGCGTGTATTGCGCTAACGGCGATGCCTGATGCAGCAACGTCTTTTACGAATTGCCTGCGTGAATAGTCTGTTTTCATGGATGCTAATTTATTTATATAAAATTAAGACCGGCGGAATGCCCACTTCCACATTTCTTTCCACGATGTTTTTTTACCATACATTAAAATGCCGGTGCGGTAAATTTTTCCTGCTAACCATGTTGTAAATAAAAATCCTGTAATTAATGCAACTATACTTGATATAAGTTGCCAGTATGGAACAGTGCCGGGAACTCCGTATGCAATCCGCGACATCATTACAATTGGTGAAGAAAAAGGAATGATGCTTGCCCAAATTGCAAGCGAACTATCAGGAACCTGAACTGCATTTGTTCCAATAATAAAAGAAAAAATTACAGGCATAGTTATAGGCAATGTAAGGCTTTGCGAACTTTGTACATCTTCTGTAACACAACCAACTGCCGCAAAAAGAGAAGCATAAAATAAATAACCGCCCAGGAAATAAAATATAAAGCAACATATAATTAATGTCCAGTTAGCAGTGTTTAATGTATGCTGAGCATTAAAAATAAATTGAGCACCCTGGCTTACCTGTGGTGCATTGCCCTGCATCATACTATTATGTTGTTGAAGTGCCTGTACCTGCTGCATTGTATCATGCGGAATAAAAGCTTGTGCTCCGGTAAATAATACAATTATCAATATAATCCACATAATAAATTGTGTTAACCCAACAGCGCCAATGCCAACAATCTTTCCCATCATCAACTCAAAAGGTTTCACGCTGCTTACTATTACTTCTGCAATACGATTTGTTTTTTCTTCCATCACTCCGCGCAACACCATCATTCCATAAATTAATAGCACCAAATAAATAAGCGTTCCGCATACGTAGCCTACAACAGAAGCTAATAGTTGATTGCTTTCTTTTGCGGCGCCTTCATTTTCTTCAAGTGAAACAATTTTTGCGATGTGAGAATTTTTATGAATTGAATCCAGCCTGCTGCGCATGATACCAGATTGTTGAAGCATATTATCTTCTACAACATCATCAATTTTACCTTCAATACTTTGTGATGCATCAACGCCAATTGCTTTCTGCGACCGAACATAAAAAGTTTGTTGCTTTGATGTATTTAGTTTTGTGATGGTAAGCAGCGCAGAATATCCTTTACTTAAATAATTCGATGTATCAATATTTTCAGGAAAATAAAATTGAAGATCATCATCACCTTTTAAACGGTCTTTAAAAAAACCGTTTTCATCAACAACCGCAACTTTAATTTGCGTTTTGCCTTTGTATGATAAATATGCTGCGCCGAAGATTAGCGCTACAAATAATAATGGCGTTAAAAAAGTGGTGAGTATAAAACTTCGGCTGCGTACACGGGATAAATATTCGCGTTGAATAATTAAGGATATTTTACTCATAATAATTAGAAACTAAATTTTTTGAAACTGCCTTGTTGTTGATTTTGTTCCTTCAACCAGGCGAATAAATATATTATTAAGCGAAGGCAGTATTTCATTAAAGCCTTCAATATTTATTTGCTGATCAATAAAATATTTTAAAATATCGTTGCTTTTAACGCCTTCATTAATTTTCACAGTAAGTTTATTTGCCTGTTGCTCTATTACTTCAAATAATGAAGAATCAATTGTTGCCGGAACGCCGTTTAATTGTATGCTAAACTTATTTTCTTTAAAATCATTTTTTACCTGCTGAACAGTTCCATCTAAAATTTTCTTACCAAGGTTTACGAGCACAATACGATCACAAATTTCTTCTACCTGTTCCATTCTGTGTGTGCTGAAAATTATAGTGCTGCCGCGTTGCGCCAATCCGTAAATTTCATCCTTAATAAGGTTAGCATTTACAGGATCAAGTCCACTAAAAGGTTCATCTAAAATTATCAATTTGGGTTCATGCAAAACCGTTGTTACAAACTGTAATTTTTGGCTCATGCCTTTGCTTAAATCCTCCACTTTTTTATTCCACCAACTTTGCATTTCCAATCTTTCAAACCAAAACTTTATCTTTTGTATGGCATCGTTTTTACTCAATCCTTTTAACTGCGCGAGATAAGTTGCCTGGTCACCAATTTTCATTTTTTTATACAACCCACGCTCTTCGGGCATGTACCCGATCTTAATAATATCAGCTACAGGATCAAATTTTTTTCCGTCTAAAATCACCTCGCCTTCATCAGGATAAAATATGCCGGTTATCATGCGCAATAAAGTTGTTTTGCCGGCACCATTTGGGCCAAGCAAACCAAAAATATTTCCCTGCTCAATATCAAAACTTATATCATCAACAGCTTTTTGCGTAGCAAAATATTTTTTAAGATGATGCAGTTCAAGAATGTTCATTTGTAGTTTATTTCGCGTCAAATGTAGTGGTAAATTTTTTGGTAACCAGCAGTTAAAGCTTTGTGGCATCGTTCCTGCAGCCTGTCCCGGACTTGATGCGGGATCGCACACTTGTACGGTAGTTTTCATTGCAGCAATCTTAAATTCAAACCTGTTTACTAAGTGTTTGCCTTTATCTTTTCAATAATTATTGATGCAACTCTTTCACCATCCATTGCAGCACTTACAATGCCGCCGGCATAACCGGCACCTTCACCACACGGATATAAATTTTCAAGCTGGGGATGATGTAAAGTTTTTTCATTTCGTGGTATGCGAACCGGAGAAGAAGTTCTGCTTTCTGTTGCAACAATCACAGCATCGTTTGTTAAATAGCCGCGCATCTTTTTACCAAAATCTTTAAAAGCCTGTTGCAATGTTTTATGAATGAAAGCAGGAAGTACTGTTTTCATATCAACACTATTAATGCCTGGCAAATAACTGCAGGCGGGCAAAGAAGCTGAAGTTTTATTATTTATAAAATCCTCCATGCGTTGGGCAGGCGCAACAAAATTACCACCACCAGCTTTGTATGCTTTTCGTTCAATTGATTGTTGAAAATGCATAGCTAATAATGCATCGGGAATACTAGATTTTTTTTCATCATATTCTTTGTAGTTATGTAAATCCTGGTTCTGAACCTGCACAACAATTCCACTATTAGCAAAAGGATTATTTCTTTTACTCGGGCTCCATCCATTCACTACTAATTCGTCATTAGATGTTGACGCTGGAGCAATTATTCCACCAGGACACATACAAAAACTAAACACACCTTTATCATTTACCTGTTCAACCAAACTATAAGAAGAAGCTGGCAAATATTTATCACGTACTGCACAATGATATTGTATTGAATCAATAATTGATTGCGGATGTTCAATTCTTACACCAAGTGCAAAAGATTTTTGTTCAATTGCAATATTCTTTTGATCTAATAAAAGAAAGATATCTCTTGCAGAATGGCCAGTTGCTAATACAATTGCATCAGCTTTAAAATTATCTCCATCAGCAGTAATTATTGATTCAATTTTATTGTTGCTTATTTTAAAATCAATTAATTTTTTTTCAAATAAAATTTCGCCTCCGCAATCTTCTATTTGATTGCGCATTGCTGTAATAATCTGCGGAAGTTTATTAGTACCAATATGTGGATGCGATTCGTAAATAATTTTTTTATCTGCACCAAACTGAACAAACAGATTTAATATATCCAAGATATTTCCCCGTTTGTTACTGCGTGTATATAATTTACCATCGCTGTAAGTACCTGCACCACCTTCACCATAACAATAATTACTCTCGATATTTATAATACCTTCTTTATTTAATACAGCAAGATCTCTTCTTCTTGATCTTACATCTTTACCTCGTTCAAGAATTATAGGTTTAATACCATGATGCAAAAATTTAAGCGCGGCAAATAAACCTGCAGGTCCGGCACCAATAATTAAAACTGTTTTGTTTGAATGATGAACGTCTTTAAAAACAATTTTATTAAAATTATAATCCTGATATGGTTCATTTATAAAAGCGGTTGCGGTAATATTTATATAGGGTTGTTTGCTTCTTGCATCAACACTTCTTTTAATAATATTAAAGCCGGTTAAAGCAGTTGGTTTAATAGACAAATATTCAAGGATGCAGTTATTAATTATAGTGTTATCTGCGGCTTGCTGTGGAAGTAATTTTAAAGAGATTTTCTTTTGCATTTTAGCTTATCTTTATACAGCATAAAAAGCAACTTTAACTTTTGACTTTTTAAACTTTTTACGATATTTGTGTTCTACTAATTAAACAATCAATCAATGATTTCAGAAACAAAATTTGGTTTAACAATTGAAAGTAAATTTCTGGCATTGAGTTTGAATATATTATACTACAATTAGCAAGTAGTCAATTTTCTCATAAGCAGTTAGTTTTGGTTGCGGCCCCTGTTTCTACAGGGGCTTATTTTTTTTAGCTAACATCTTAATAAACCAATTACAAATAATGTAACCTATTGCGCAACCTACTGCATCAGCTACCATATCATTCACATCAAAGTCTCTTTCATAAGCCAAATATCTTTGAGCGAATTCAATTAATACCCCATAAAAAGCATAAACAATGCTGATTTTAATCAACAATTTTTTGGAAGAATTTCCCGCTTTTATAAAGGGATATGCAGTAAGAAAAGTTAGGCCGCAAAACAACCCGGCATGTACCCATTTATCAAAATATATCACGTCTAAAAAACTTACAGTGGGTACATCATTTCCAGGCATTAAAAACAAAATATTTGCGATAATAAACCATATAAATGCCGGAATAAATTGAATTGGTCTTATTTTCATTGTAGCGCAAAAATAAAATAAAAGAGCCACGCAAAAGCGTGGCCCTTAATTGTTCACCTAAAAAAAACTATACTTAACTCTTTGGAAGCAAAACTGTATCTATAACATGTATAACACCATTACTTTGGTAAACATCTTTAATAGTTACTTTAGCTTTATCACCACTTTCATCAGTAATAATAATATCTTTTCCTTTCATGCTAAACATTAGCTTACCGCCTTGTACTGTAGTTGCAGTATAAGTTCCATTATTCTTTTTAATCCACTCCATTAAAGTTTTGCTATCAACTTTTCCAGATATAACATGATAAGTAAGTACTGCTGTTAACTTGTCTTTGTTCTCTGGTTTTAATAAATTATCAACTGTGCCAGCAGGTAATTTATCAAATGCTTCATTTGTTGGAGCGAATACGGTAAACGGACCTGTGCCTTCAAGTGTTTCTACAAGACCTGCTGCTTTAACTGCTGCAACTAAAGTTGTATGATCTTTTGAGTTTAATGCATTTTCAATAATGTTTTTTGATGGATACATAGCTGCACCACCAACCATAACTGTTTTTTCCTGTGCGCTTATAATAGTTGTTGATGTTATTATTATTGCAAGCATTAGAGCGCTTAATTTGAAGATTTTTTTCATTTTTTTTGTTTTGTTTTTTTTATTATAGTGAAGAAATTTACCAGGTAAATATTCACAGCTGCTTTGAATTTTTTTCCAGTTTATTTCAACACTATATTTTCATTCAATTACGAATACACATCAATGATGGATTTAATAAAATATTTTTTAGCATAAAAAAAAGATCCTGCAATATTTATTACAGGATCTTTTTAAAACTAAATTATACCTGATTAAGTTTTACCCATCACATACATCTCACTTAAAGTTGGCGTTGAACTTCCGCCTTCTTTTTCAAGTGTAACAGCAAATGCTTCTGCATGTTCAATCTTTTTCATTTTGCATAAACCAATGCAATTATTAATAATACCTGCATCAACAGGTTTGCCATCAACTATTGCCCAAAGCTGGTACTGTTTACCGTCAGGCGTTTGCTGCATATTAATTGCATTTATGTAAACGTCTTTAGAATTTTTATCCCATAAAACAGTTGCTAAATTTTGCTCTTTGCCGGGCGTACCTTTCATATCAATATGTACCATAGCAGTATCATCAAACATCTGCAAGCTTTGTTTGTATGATGCATTATTTGCCTGTAATGTATTTCGTTCCGTTAACAGCGCTTCATATTGCTGTTTCGAATCTTTATATCCTGAATAAAAATAAAGATTAAGCCCAGTGCTTGCTATCAATAAAATAATACATGCCGCAGCAAGAAATTTCCATACAGCAATATTGCGTACAGGAGTTTCTTTTTTAGATATTAATTCAATTACTTTATCATCAGAAGCTTTTACTGCTTCACCAAATAATTCTTTTTCTATAAACGTTTTTATAAACGCTGGCGGCTTAACAGGATTTGCCAGCAAATAAGTTTCAAAGTCGTTTTCAAAACTTACAACAGCTTCGTTTACTTCAGGATACTGAATACGCAATTGCTCCAGTTCAGCAACTTCTTCAACAGTTGCCAAACCAAGCACATATTGCTCAATTACTCCGCTTAATATGTATTCTTTAATATCCATTTACCTTTTAAAAAATTCTTTTAACTGTATTAATGCACTGCGTAATCTTGTTTTTACAGTACCTAACGGTATGTTTAAAAATTTAGAAATTTCATCCTGCGTGTAACCTTGAAAATAAGCAAGCTCAATAAGCACCTTATAGTCATCTTTTAAATTACCAATTATTTTACGCAGGCCTATTTTATCTGTTTCCATATTTGTAACACCTGCTGCTGTATATACGCTTTCTGTTAATTCTCGGTTTTGCTTTTGCGAATGATAGCTTTTGCTTCTCAAAGTATCGATGCTTGCGTTTCGGCTTATATTAATCAGCCATGTAAACAAACGCCCTTTCTCAGGATTATATTGATCTACCTGTTTCCATATTTTTATAAACACTTCCTGCAGAACGTCGTTTGCAAGTTCTTTATCTTGTAAAATGGAAAGGATAACATTATATAATGCTCCCGAATAATTATCATACAAATAACTAAAAGCAGCCTGTGTACGTTGCTTCAGTTGTTGCACTAATTCTTTTTCGGTATAAGATATTGTTTCGGGCATTACTTTTTTTGAATCGAAATTCTTATGTTAATTTACCATTTGGCTGTAAGCTTCTGCGTTGAGTAAATTATCTACTTCTGTAACATCGCTGATTTCAATTTTGGCCATCCAGCCTTTTCCATACGGATCGCTATTAACCAATTCAGGATTGTTTGATAAATCACTATTTACTTCAAGTACTTTTCCATCAACAGGCAAAAACAAATCGCTTACTGTTTTAACAGCTTCAACGGAACCAAATACATCTTCTGCATTAAGAACTTTACCGGTTGTGCTTATGTCAACAAAAACTATATCACCCAATTCATGTTGCGCAAATTCGGTTATTCCAATTAATGCAGTTTTATCATCTATCATCTTTAACCATTCATGGTCTTTAGTATATTTTAAATCAGGAGGAAAATTCATAACTAAGTTTTGAAATACAAATATTAGGGAAAAAATTTTAGCAACCAATCTTAATTAAGCATACGCATTTTCATTTGGATATTTACCAGCGGCCTGTCGTTACCATCTTTTTCAACCACAGCTATTTTATCAATAACATCAAGGCCTTTAATTACTTCGCCAAATACGGTATAATTCTGATCAAGAAATGGTGTGCCACCAACTGTTTTATAAATTTTGCGCACTGCATCATTATAAAAAAATCCTGCATTTCCGCTCTGGCGAACGTTACATTCAACCTGGTTTAAAAAATTGTCGTCAACAGGTTTACCTTGTACAATGTAAAACTGGCAATTGCTGCTTGCCTTTTCAGGATTATCTGTTCTTGCCATAGCCAGCGCACCTTTTTTATGCATCAAATTATTTCTAAATTCGGCGGGAATCAAATCGCCTGGTGCTTCACCATTACCTAAAACGGTGCCGCTATCTGCATTTTTACTTTGAGGATCGCCGCCTTGTATCATAAAGCCTTCTATCACTCGATGAAATAAAAGGCTATCATAAAATTTTTCTTTTACCAATTTAATAAAGTTATCACGATGCAACGGTGTTGAATCGTACAACTTTACAATCATCGTTCCATAATCAGTTTTTATTTCAACCAATTTTTCTTTCGAAACCGGAGGCTTTGCCGCTGGTTTGTGAACAATCTTGGTTTGAGAAAATATAGAAAAAAAACTAATAAATAATATAGACGTTAATACAATTTTTTTCATATTTAGGTTTTAAAAATCGTGCTGTTCAAAATAAAATAAAATATGATCTTTTAAAAAACTTTCCTGTTCATGCAAAGGCATTGATGTATGTTCTTTTATTTGTTTGAAATGAGGCCAGCCATCGTTATCTTTTGCTTCAAACTCATAAAATCCGCTTGGAGTTAAGATGGTGCAAATAGCAACATGCATCAAATCCTGTTTTTGTTCTTTGGTGATTTTTGTTTTAATGAAGCCTGTTTCCTGCATGCCAATTAAAAAAAGAATTGCTTCCATGTCCGGCTTTTTTCCAAACCTTTCAGCAAGCTTCGCTTCCAAATTCCACCAACGTTGCTGCAAATCAGAATCTACAAACATATTTTGCAAATATAATTGATGGATATTGCCGGTAATATATCATTGCATTTTAAACCTTTTTATATAAAATGGTTAACTAAATTTTTCTGCAAGCACTGCCGTTCCGTAAGCAAGTACTTCTGTTATACCCTGCATAACTTCGTTCGCATCATAACGCATATTTATAATGGCATTCGCGCCTTTTTCCGTTGCATGCTGCAACATATTTCGAAACGCTTCTTCACGCGCTTTTTCACATAAATCAACATAGATAGAAAGCTTACCGCCAAAAAGGCTTTGAACGCCGCCGGCAATATTTCCTGCAATACTTCTGCTGCGTACGGTAATACCGCGAACTACTCCAAGCGATTCTGTTATTTTATAACCATTCAATTCTATATTGGTGGTTACCATTGTTTGATCAATCATAAAATTTTATTTTACTTTAAAAATATAAAAAGATGAATATAATTTTTCTATTGCGCTATTTATTGCAAATATCTTTGCGAAAAATTATTTGATATTGTTATGTTACAGGTAAATGTGTTGCGCAATAATCCGCAGTTTGTTAAAGACAGGCTTGCTGTAAAAAACTTTCAGCAAATAGAATTAGTAGATGAAATAATTGCATTGGATGATAAACGCAAAAAACTGCAGGCAGAATTTGATTTGCTTCAATCTAAAATAAATGCATCAAGCAAAAATATTGGCAAACTGATAGCCGCAGGCAAAGCGGAAGAAGCAGAACAATTGAAAACTTCTGTTGCAGAATGGAAGACGGAAATGGAGCCTATAAAAAGAAGCGCTAATGAAACTGAAATCAGGTTAGCAGCAACGCTTGTTCTTTTACCAAACCTTCCATCTGAAAAAGTTCCAAAAGGTGTTTCCGCAGAAGAAAATGAAACAATAAAAGAAGGTGGACATAAACCTGCGCTTCATGAAAATGCATTGCCGCATTGGGAGCTTACAAAAAAATATAATTTAATAGATTTTGAGCTTGGTACAAAAATTACCGGCGCAGGATTTCCGGTTTATACCGGCAAAGGTGCAAGGTTACAGCGTGCATTAATTCAATACTTTTTAGATTACAATACTGCGGCTGGTTATAAAGAAATTATTCCGCCGTTTATGGTAAATACAGAAAGCGCTTTTGCTACAGGACAGCTTCCTGATAAAGAAGGCCAAATGTATTTTGTAACTGAAGATGGATTTTATTTAATTCCCACATCTGAAGTTCCGGTTACAAATATTTATCGCAACACAATCGTTAAAATGGATGAATTACCAATTAAGATGACGGCGTATTCTCCTTGTTTTAGAAGAGAAGCAGGCAGCTATGGAAAAGATGTGCGAGGCTTAAATCGTTTGCATCAATTTGAAAAAGTAGAGATTGTTCAACTTGTTGAAGCTGAGAAAAGTTATGCTGCACTCGAAGAAATGGTAAGCCATGTTGAACATCTTTTAGAAACACTTGAATTGCACTATAGAATATTAAGATTGTGCGGCGGCGATATGAGTTTTACAAGTGCACTTACTTACGATTTTGAAGTATATAGTGCTGCACAAAAACGCTGGCTGGAGGTAAGCAGTGTAAGTAATTTTGAAAATTACCAATCTAACCGTTTAAAGTGCAGGTATAAAGATGCAGGTGGAAAAAATCAATTAGTGCATACACTTAATGGAAGTTCATTAGCACTGCCAAGAATTATGGCATGTTTGCTCGAAAATAATCAAACAGAAAAAAATATAAAATTGCCTGAAGTGCTGCACAAATATTTTAGTGCAGATGTTATTGATTAGTTTAAACGTATCATCACTTTTGTACCAACAGGAACCATGTTGTAGAGTTCTTCAACATCTTTGTTGCGCATGCTTATGCAACCATCAGTCCAGTTACGGTAACGGTCAATTTGAAAATCCTCGTGTGGCCAGGTACCATGAATGCCAATACCACTACCAATTTTAGCATCAGCAGGAATAATGCCTTCAGTTTTTCGCTCATTAAATTTATCATAACTCTCTTTTGTAGGATAATCGAGCATCATAAACCTGTCCCATTTTGCATGCATTTTTTTATCAACAATAGTAAAAGTTCCTTCTGGTGTTTTTTTATCGCCTGCATATAATTTATCTCTTAAATCACTATTACCAAAAACAACAGGATAAGTAACCAGCCAACCTTTAGAATCAAATACATTCAATTCATATTTCGCTTTATTGATCACTATATAATATGGTGAATCATAAAGCTGTTTTGAATGAAAAGACGTACACAAAAAAAATGCAAAAACTATAGCTACATACAACTTCATTTTCTTCATTTCCGGGTTTATAAAAATCTATAACGCACAAGTTTTTTTTTACGTGTGCAGATTTTAATTTTTTAATAGATTTTATAAAATAGTTTAGGTTTAATTATATCATCAATTATGAAATAATATTATTTCAAATAGAAAATAAGCAAAACAAAAAGATTTATTTCCTGTTTACAGTAGTTGTTTTAAATATCTTATCTCCGTTTGCGGTAATACCGGAAATAGTTACAACATAAACAGCAGCAGCATCAGCCGTAAAAAAATTTATATTGGCATTGCCATCTGTATTATTAATTATGTTGGCATTCCAATAAATTTCAGTTCTTGTATCGGGATATTTTGAATTTTTAGCTTGCTTGTTGCTATAATCAGGCATTTCAAAATCAGATGCAACATCAAATCCTTTAGGATAGATCATCTTATACCCGTTTGATATAGCTGGATTGTAAGCAGTTGATAACGTATAAATTTCAATAACGCCGCTGCTGGATCTCATTCCGTAAATAGATGCCGCACTACCAATTAAAATATTTATATGATCAATGTTAGCAACCGAAATTGTTTTTAAATATTCAAGTAACGGGCCATCACTTGCGCTTCTGCTCATTTGCACTCCGTCCATTATCACAACAGGTTCGTCAGACGCTGAAGGTGAAGTACCATTGGTACCACCTGACATTAAATATCCGCCGATAATATGAAATTTACCACTTTCCAAAACGGCATCACCAACATCGTTTATTCTTCCTGAGTGCAGCATTTCTTTTGAAATAACATTACCTGATGATGTATTGATTTTCTTTTTACTAATTGATGTAGCAACTGTAACACGCGGCAACCAACCGTTTTCATTTATTAAAGTATCAATATAAAAAGATTCTATTTCTTTTATGTTTTGGATATCGCTTGCAGAAAATTTTTGTTTCAATGCAACAGGCGTTTTAAATTTTATATTACTTCCAGAATCCAAAACAATTTGATAGTTATCTTTTGTATTTTGATCATCGCCCACCTGCACACCAAAAGCAGTTCCCTTATTGAAACCGTTCGTTAATAAAGAAAATTTGCCTTCAGCATTTGTTGTATCCTGAAAAATTAAATCGTTTTGATTATTTGATATCAGCATTAATTTTTTATTGGATGCAGGTTCACCTCTCCTGTTAAGAACAATACCACTAATAGATAAATTATCTGGCTTGTTTGTGTTTGGTGAATCAGCTTTCAATGAATATATATTTTTCCAATAATCAATATTGTGCTCTGGAGATGCAAGCATGAATAAGTCAGTTTCGCTGGCTGGAATATTTGCGAATGGATCTTCATTAAAATTATTAATAGAATCTGTAACCCTGCTATCGTTTACCGCAACTGAAAGCGTTGCTAAAACAGGCTTGCCTGTATTGTCTGTTATAGAAATACTCATATTTACATTTTCTCTTGCTCCATAATTTTCTTTGTCTGTTTTTACAGTTACATTGACGTTATTTTTACTAATGTAAATATTTCGTCCACTTAACAATTGGCCTTGCTCATTAAACAATAAAAGATTAGCAACGCCACTTAAAAAATTTGTAAGCGGCACATCAAACTCATACATTCCCTGGCCATTGGCCGCAAAACAAATACTATCGTTGTGCAATGCAATAATAAAAGTTTTGTAATCTTTTTTATAAACAGAATCTTCCAGCAAAACTCTAAGTTTAATTGATTGAGAAGTTTGTTCTGTAACTGCAATTTGGGCTGAATATGGACTTATATGCGGCAGGCTTGAAACAGAATCATAATTATTATTGTGCAAAAAGAATACTGAATAAGTTTTGTAAGCTGAAGGCTCAAAAGAAAATTTTCCAAGACCATTATTATTGGTTGAAAACTTCGTTACTATTTCATTAAGATTGTTTTTTACAATGCCGGAATCTTGTATTGGATTTCCTTTCGTATCTATAGCTTTCACAGCCACTAATTGAGAAGCGCCAGACATTAACACGCCTCCTTCAGGATATAATATACATTGCGGCTTGTTGCTTTTATCTCCATTTACGCTTTCTGCAATTTTAAAATCTCTTTCCGCTTTTTGTTTTGTGCTGATTATATAAACAGGCTGTACGGCAATATTATTTATGTTATGATGCAGTATATTTTTTGTGTAAGCACGAATCCAATAATAACCATTAAGTGAAGAATCTATTAAAAAAGATGCTTCCTGTTGCGCCATTGAAACATTTAAAATAGAATGCTTAATTACAACATCTTTTTCATTAATAAGATCAACATATAATAACCTGCTTTTGTTTGTGAGTTTGCCGGTTAATGAATCAACTTCAAAAGCTTTAAACCAAATTGTTTGTTTTGGAGCAAAAATTTTTTTATTCGTTTGCAATAAAATTTTCTCAGCATTTATTGATCGTAGATTTTTTATTAAGGTGTAGGAAACATTATCAATATTGGTAATATTATTCTCTTGCGATTTAGCAAAAGCCGGAAGAAAAACAAGAAAGAAAAGCTTTTTCAGAATTCTCATAATGGCAAATTAGTTAGGTGCTAAAGCTAATTGTTTTACCTTAATAATTTGTATTGAAAAAATTGCACAGTTAATAGCAACCATACATTTCAATTCAATTTTTAGAAGCTTAAAATTCCTATCTATATTCACTAAAAAATATAGGATGCTTTCAACAAAAAATAATGTAATTCCTTTTTCGCAAAAGCTGGCTTACATTTTAATATGCTGTATTGCTGTAGGCTTCATTGCAGTTATAGCAAGTGAAATTATCATCCCGCTAATATTTGCGTTGCTAATTTCTATATTGTTGTTGCCGGTTGTACAATGGCTTGAATTGAATTCAAAGCTTGGCAGAGGTGGTGCATCTTTTTTTGCTATGATATTTTTTGCGGCAGGGTTTATTCTTATTATTTATTTGATCGGTTCACAAATAAGTAATCTTACAAACGATTGGCCTATGTTTAAAAGTCAATTACATACTTCATTTAGTGAACTTCAAAAATGGGTTGCAGCTACGTTCCATCTTGGTCTTGAAAAGCAAAAAGCTTACATCAACAATGCAACATCAAAAGCGCTTTCATCAGGGTCTTCTGTTATTGGCTCCACATTGCTTTCAGTTTCCTCCATATTATTATTTACAGTACTAACGCTTATTTATACTTTTTTTCTTCTACTATACCGCGCTGTATTGCTGAAATTTTTAATTGCACTTGTAAAAGATGAAGGCAGCACAGTGGTACATGAAGTTGTAAGCAATATTCAATTGGTAATACGTAAATATATTTTAGGTTTATTGCTTGAAATGCTGATCGTTGCAAGTTTATGCTGGCTGGCTTTCGGCATACTTGGTATTAAATATTTTATTTTATTAGGATTGATAACGGCCTTGTTCAACATTGTTCCTTATGTTGGAATATTTACTGCATTATTACTAAGCGCTTTAATAACTTTTGCCACAGCCGGCGCTTCAGCTCATTTGCTTTTAGTGATAATAACGATAGTGTTGATTCATCTTATTGACAGTAATATTTTGCTTCCATTTATTGTGGGCTCAAAAGTTAGCATTAATGCAATGGTAACGGTGATTGGTGTAGTTGCCGGAGAAAAATTATGGGGCATACCAGGCATGTTTCTTTCAGTGCCTGTAATTGCTATGATAAAAATTATTTGTGATAGAATTGAAGTACTAAAACCATGGGCTATTTTATTGGGGCACGAAAGGGCAGAAAAAAAGTTGAAAAAATTTCCATTAAGAAAAAAGAAAACGGTTACACAAGCCGGGAATAAATAACATTGAAAATGAAAACGCTGTAAGGCGCCATGTTATTTATTAAGCATAGCGCACATTTTCCAGCATTTTGTTTGATGGGGATTCTGAGTAATGTTGTAGTACCGGAGATCCTTTTTGTTTATCAGCATCTGCAACACTAAACTCAGTTTCAGGCATGTTCCTATCGCGCATTGCACGAAATATTCCTAAAATCATTGATGTAACAGCAACGTAGCTAATGGCAATTATTGTAATGGTCATTTCATAAGATTTTAATAATCCAAATTTCGCTATTATGTTACTAATAGCAGTGACATTAAAGACTTAAAATCTATACGAAACAGACATTCCTGACTTTGTTGCAAAAATTTTTTACAAAACAACTCTTTATTTTAATAGCTAATTCTATCCATAAAACATTGCAATCGTTTATCATTCAGGTTAATAAAAAATTCATCCATATTTAAATACGAATGCATTTAAACATAAATAAAGTTTGATATTATTTAGCCAAAATTATTTGCTTTGAACCGATGAGTTGCCCATCTACTATTAAAGAGTAATTATAAGAAGCAGCAAGATTTGAAGCATTAAATACTATTCTACTATCTTTTTAAACTCATCATCATCTTTAAAGTTTTGCAACCACGATGATGTTTTTGCCTGTGCTTTAAAACCAGGATTTAATTGTACGGCTTTGTGCAGGTTATCGAGCATGTTTTGTTTATCATTTTTAAGGCTGTAAGCACAGGCGCGGTTAAACCATGCATTTGCATTTGCAGGTTCAAGTGTTATGGCTTTGGTTAATGAATCTATGGCATCATCATATAACCCAAGATATATGGCTTCGTAACCTTTATTATTCCAGGAGTTGGTGTAAGTATCGTTTAATTGCAACGAAGCTTTATATTCTTCGATTGCTTTATCATGTTGCTGAATCTGGCTAAAATAAACGCCATTATTATAATGCGCTAAATACAACGAAGGATAGTTTGGATAATTATTGATAACGCTGTTATTAGCATCAATAGCTTTATCATACAAACCTAGGTTATAATAAGCAAGTCCTTCGTATAAATAAGCATCAGGTGCATTTATAGATTTTAAATCTTTCTCCAATGCATTCTTCATATACACAATCGTCTTGTTATAATCCTGCTTATTATAAGCTTCTATACCTTTATAATACCAATCATCAAATGTGTAATCGTTTTCAGTTTTAGTAGTTTTTAATAGTTGATTGTACTCGTTTATTTTTTTAGAAGCGAAGGCATCAATATTATCCGGTGCAAGATTTTGTTGTTTTAATTCTTCGCCCTTCATTGATAGCTGTTCTTCTTTTTTCAACAGGTTATCATCTGCTTCTTTAAATTGGCCTGATAAAAACAGGCGCATATAATTATAGCCATAATACAATCCGAAAATGGAGAAATAAACAATACAGCATACAGAAAATATTTTTATTGAATCATCACCATTTACTGCCTTTTGAATATAAGCACCAACAGACTCAAGATAACGCGGAATTGATTTTATTTCTACTAATCCTAATCCAATTATAATTTTTGTAAGCCAATCAGAAATATCAACAAGATTTGTATTGAGATTATACGCCATTTGCGTGTCGCTGATACGTTTGGGAATACCAAATAAAAATCCAAGAAAAAAACCAGTTATATATGAAGCAGCCGCAATCAAAATAGACAGAAAAAGTAATTTCCATCCGCCGTTGGTTGTAAAAGGATAACCGATTATGCTAACAATACCTGTAATTAGCCCAAGCCATAATGTATTGGATAGATTTTTCGTAATCTTTTCCAATGTTTCTGTAGATATTAACCTTGTATTTGTATCTGGATTATTATTCGTGGTACTGTTATCAATGGCCATAATGCTATAATTAAATTAGCAAGTTGTTGTTCAAATGTATAATTAATAAACTATTTAAAATAAGAATAACTACAGTCAAATTCTAATAAAAAAGTCCTTCGTTTAAGAAGGACTTTTAAAGAAATAAAATATGAAACTGCTGTTATTTATTATTTATGATATTGAAGCAGCCACTCATAAAAGTTCTTATTGTTTACACGCCAGCTTGGGTCATAAGCCTGGTTCCATGCGCTGTGGCCAACACCTTGCAAGCCGGTTAATAACGCAGGTATTGGAGGATTGTTTGAATTAATAATATTAGTATAATTAACTGAGTTACCATAAAAGCCATCATCCATTCCGCAAATACTCCAGCACGCAATTCCATATTTATCAACGTTAGGAATATTGTCAGGATGATCGGCACTTGCACTGCTTACAGGCCCGATAGCTGCAAATTGTTTACAAAGGCTTTCATCATCTGTAACACAACTCCACATTCCCCAGCCGCCTGCACTATAACCGGTAATATAAATGCGTGTAGTATCAATTTTGTAAGTTGATTTTAAAATTGAAAGCATTGTTTTTATATGCGGACAACTCCAGCCCCAACCGTTTGATATTGGGCACTGCGGCGTAAATACAATGAACCTGGTATTTTTTCCTGTGAGTGGATTAATGGCTGAAGGATTCCATCCGTCTGCAATGCGTTGAGCGATTGTGCCGGTATGAAATAACAAGTTAATATCTGTGCCCTGTTCACCTACACCATCCAATGCAATAATCAATGGAAAGCCCTGCCCCTTGTTGTTGATGTAACCCGGCGGAAGCCAAAGCAAAGCTTGTGATGTAGGATAAGTGTAATCGCCAGTGGCAATCGTAATTTGTTGCTGCCGCCCAACTAAATTACTTCTTTTAACCAGGCTCGTTGCAGAAGCTGTTACAGCTTGTGATGATTCTTTGGTGCATGAAGCAACACCAAAAATGGACACGGCAGCAAATACAAAGGATAACAATTTTTTCATTTGTTTTAAGTTTTAAATAGGTGATTTTAAAGTAAGGTAGCTTGCTGAATACAGAAATATATTCGGCGCGCAATAAGCAAAATGCGTACCATCTAAAATTTCACACCATTTAAAACCAATAATTAAAAGAATATGACTTAGGGCCGACAATTGTCGGAATGACAATTAAAAATATATACTATGTTTTTAAAATAAAAAAGCTCTCCGTTACCCGAAGAGCTTTTTTATTTATTTAGATTTTTTTTCTTTTTAAAATCAGAAGTGCCTGGCAAAATATTTCACCGGCTTCCAACTACTGTTTTTATCTATATCCATTGCGCGTTATAACATCTCAAAAAAAATAAAATAATAAAAAAGAGGCTGCCTTTCTTTTGAGACAGCCTCATGTGATTTAAAAAAATTATTTTGGATTTAATGGATCTATCGGGTCTTTTGGCTCTACCATAATTCCTTGATTTAATTTGCTGTGTTTACGGCCATAGCCGAAAT
>JBDUBY010000263.1:0-1934 GCA_040003735.1 Parafilimonas sp. | reverse complement strand
GATGTAACTTTTGTTGCAAAAGTTGGTAATGATGTTTTTGGCAAACAGGCAATTGCATTATTTAATCATGAAAAAATAAATACAGAATATATTTTTATTGATGATAAAAACCCATCGGGTATTGCTTTAATTAATGTTGATGAAAAAGGTGAAAATTTTATTACTGTTGCTCAAGGTGCAAATGGAAATTTATTAGTTGATAATTTAAAAACATTAACGCATGTTTTAGAAAACGCAGATATCATTTTAATTCAATTAGAAACTCCAATTGAAACGATCGAATACGTTGCTGAATTTTCTTTTAAGCATAATAAAAAATTGATTTTAAATCCTGCGCCAGCTTGTAAATTAACTGATGAAATATTAAGCAAAATTTCCATTATTACACCAAATGAAAAAGAAGCTGAAATGCTTACTGGTGTCGCAATTCACGACATTGATTCAGCCAAAGATGCAGCGAAAGTTCTATCGGCAAAAGGTATTGAAACAGTTATTATAACATTAGGCGAAGAAGGTGCTTTATTGTATATGAATAATGAGTTTAATTTGATTCCAACAAATAAAGTAATTGCAGTTGATACAACTGCAGCCGGTGATGTTTTTAATGGCGCCTTGGTGGTTGCTATTTCTGAACAAATGAATATAATTGATGCCGTGAAATTTGCAAATACTGCTGCTTCAATTTCTGTAACAAGATTAGGCGCGCAGGCATCTGCACCTTACAGAAACGAAATTGATAATATGAATTTGTAAATATTATTTTATAAAACTACCTGCTATGTTCATCGTTCATGATTATTCTTTAGCTGTTGTTTTTTGCATCGTCACCATGTTATGTTGGGGTTCATGGGCAAACACACAAAAGCTCGCTCCAAAAACGTGGCGGTTCGAATTATTTTATTGGGATTATGTAATTGGAATTTTATTATTCTCAATAATATCTGCTTTTACATTAGGCAGCATTGGAAATGAAGGAAGAAGCTTTATGAATGATCTGCAACAGGCAGGTTCATCAAATATCATCAGTGCATTTATTGGCGGCATTATTTTTAACGCAGCTAACATTTTATTTTCTGCTGCTATTGCTGAAGCAGGAATGGCAGTAGCTTTTCCAATCGGGATTGGAATTGCGTTGGTTCTTGGCGTTTTATTAAATTATGCAGTTGCACAAAAGGGTGATCCTGTGTTTTTGTTTTTGGGTGTTGCCGTAATTATAATTGCTGTTTTATTAAATGCTTTTGCATACAGCAAAGCCAATAAATCAAAACCAAATTTTGCCGATGTTAGTGCAAAACCAACTGTTCAAAAAGGTATTTTGCTTTCTGTAGTTGTAGGTATTTTAATGTCGTTCTTTTATCGGTTTATTGCTGCTTCAATGGATCTTGAAAATTTTCAGTCACCTGCAATCGGTAAGATGACGCCATACACAGCAGTGTTTATTTTTTCTGTAGGAATTTTCATCAGCAATTTTATTTTCAATACCATTTTAATGCGCAAACCCATTACAGGTTCGCCAGTTAATTATGCAGATTATTTCAAAGGAAATTTCAAAACACATTTGGTTGGAATTCTTGGCGGATTAATTTGGGGACTTGGTAATTCGTTCAACTTAATTGCAGCAGGCAAAGCCGGCCCTGCTATCTCTTATGGATTAGGGCAAGGTGCAACATTAATAGCAGCATGTTGGGGTGTTTTTATATGGAAAGAATTTAAACATGCGCCAAAATCAACCAACAAATTATTAGCCATAATGTTTTTGTTTTTTATTGTTGGAATTGGTTTAATAATTTATGCGGGCAGTTAATAAAAGCGGTTATATATTTAAAGCTTTTTGCGTTTCTTCCTGGCTGCCGTATTCTTCTTCTGGCTCGGGCAATACTTTTAAAATTGAATTTTGAAGTGATATTTTTGATGACGCAGAATATAATCCAATG
>JBDUBY010000239.1:0-6411 GCA_040003735.1 Parafilimonas sp. | reverse complement strand
TTTAAAAGGTTCAATGTTATAACCATAATAACCGCTCTCTGTTTGCGCCTGGTAATAATGCGCTTCAAACTCTTTTAAGCCTTCATCAGAAAAAGGCAATAAGCCAACATTATTTATGAGCACATTAATATAATCATCAACATTTTTATTGGAAGGTACACTGTCGCAATTGCCGTTATATTGCCAGAACGAAAAAGAAAATTCAAGCACTGCATATTCAAACGATTTGCCAACGCTTCCGGTATAAGTATAATGCAAGCCTGCGCCTTTTGAATACCATTCTAATTTCGGCAATATTTCTTTTTCATGCTGCAATAAAAATGTTTGAAAGTCTTTTATTTTTTGCCTGCATTCCGGTGTGCCAATTGTATCGAAAAAATGATAAATTCTTTTATCTTCAAGACTGTTGTCCAAAGGCGCAACATAAGGAACTGCCAGGTCAACATCATGCGGATAAAAATATTTATAATAAATCGTTGTTTCGCCGCCTTTGCTTATGCCTGTGCTGATAAATTTATTGGTATAAACAGTTTTGAAAAGCTCATTAATGTGATGCAAATCTGCTGTTGCCTGTTCAAGCGTTAAATATTGCCAGTCAATAGAATCAGGCAACGATTTTCCATAATACCGATACTCAATATCCAGGTTATTTGCATCCAAAATATTTTCTATTTCATTACCACTTCCGCCATTCCAAAGCCAGTAACCTTCCGTATCCATCACTGTTGGTTTATTAAAACCTTTATGCGTTAATTGAACGCGCTGATAAAAAAAACCTTTTTCCGGATGCTGATGATCTAATGGTTGTTTGATCAGCAAATCATACTTTAAATATTTGTCTCCAAATGCAGACACTTTTTTAAATGAAACATCAGGCAAATTGTACAATGCTTTTTCCAATAAAATCTCATCGGTTTGTGCTTTTAAAGAAATTAAAGAAGTGGAAAAAAATAAAATAAGCAGCGTTTTCATCATGTAATTTTTAAAAATTTTACCAGGATTTTTTTGTTACAGGCTGCAGCATTTCAATTGAGCACGGTTGCGTCGCACACTGCAACGTTTGTTTCTTTATTCAACAATAAACTTCGCAAAGCTCTGCAACATTTAAAGCTGATCAATATAAACCTACCTAAATATTTTTATAAATAAAGTAAACCTTTTAAGTTTATGTAATATGCAAACCGGCTTAACAACAATAAATGAATGGAGCTTTCCAAAAAAATTCATTGTCCGGTTTTTTGCATCTTATTTTTTCATTTATATTTTTCCTTTCCCGCTTGCATATATTTCCTTTCTTCAAAACTTAAATAATTGGTACAATCATTTCCTTTCTTATTTAATTTCTTTTTCGGGCAAACACATTTTTAATATTGGTTTTATTTTAACTGCAACACATAATGGCAGTGGTGATACAACTTATAATTATGTAAAAATATTTTTGCTTATTGTATTTACTTTTATTGCAACTATTATTTGGAGTATTACTGATAAAAAGCGAAAAAATTTCGATCATATTTTATATTGGATATTTGTTTACCTGCGTTTTTATCTTGCTTTAATGATGATGAGATATGGACTTGAAAAAATCATCAAAACACAATTTCCTTTTCCATTTTATTCTTTAAATGAAACTTATGGCGCGTCTTCTCCCATGCGTTTATTATGGACGTTCATGGGTTATTCTACACCATTCAATGTATTTACGGGTTTGGTAGAAATTGCAGGTGGTGTTTTTCTTTTGTTTAAAAAAACCTCAACATTTGGAGTGTTGGTTACCATAGCTGCTTTAACCAATGTTGTTGTAATAAATTTTTGTTACGATGTGCCTGTAAAATTATTTGCTGCCAATTTATTATTGGTAGCAATTTTTATTTTAATTCCTGATGTAAAGCGTGTAACTGATTTCTTTTTTTGCAACAAAGCGGTGCCTGCTGTATATGTTCAGCCAACGTTTAAAAAACAATGGATGAAGCCGGTTTTGGAAGCTGTAACATTTATCTTATTTATTGCTACTCTTTATTCAATAATAATGTTTGTATGGAATAAGTACAACGTTTCCGGCGACGGTGCTTTTAAAAAAACGCCTTTGTTCGGTATTTATAATGTCGAGAAATTTATAAAGAATAATGATGCATCGCAAACGCATATTGCTGATTCATTTAAATGGAAAACGGTAAACATTATTTTTCCTAAACAAGCTGTGATTGAAATGAAAGATAACAACCTGAAAGCGTTTAATTTTTTTGCAGATACTTCAAACAAAAAAATTATGCTTTATAAAGATGATGATTCAACAAACAAATCTACGATGTCCTATTTTATGGAAGATTCAACGCATCTTATTTTATATGGAAAATTAGAAGATGATTCTGTTTACATACAATTACACAAACAAGATTTGAATACGTTTCCATTGCTTAACAGAAAATTTCATTGGATTAATGAAGCGCCTTATAATAAATGAGTCTATAAAAATCCTGAAAAATATTCCAGCTTATTTTAATTAGTTTACCAAAATAAGATTATCGCAACACCATTGATCTGTCTGCGTCTAATCTTATTAAAATAAAAATAAGAATAGTAAAAGTTAATAAAGAAGAACCGCCATAACTTACCAGCGGCAATGGAATGCCAATTACTGGAAATAAGCCAACCGTCATGCAAACATTCACAGTAATATGAAAGAATAAAATTGCTGCAACGCTATACGCATACACGCGGCTAAATGCGCTTCGTTGCCGTTCTGCAATTTGTACAATCCGAAACAACAACACAAAATAAATAGCGAGAAAAAGAAATGAACCAACAAATCCAAATGCTTCGCCAAGTGAAGTAAAAATAAAATCGGTATGTTGTTCGGGTACATATTTACCGCGTGTTTGTGTGCCTTTTAAAAAACCTTTTCCTAACAATCCCCCTGAACCAATTGCAATTTTACTTTGGCGTACATTATAATCATCGGGTTTTGTGGCTGTTTTGCCGGCAGCCTCAGATCTTAAAGAATGTTTGTTTTGGGTGCAATCGTAATCTTTACCAACAGCACTGTATATGCGCTGGCTTTGATAACATTCAAATACATTATTAAAAATATATGGCACAGCGAAGCGTTGAATGCCTACGCAAACAACCCATACAGATGTAATTAAAATTAAAATGTTCCAGCGTTTTCTAATGAATATTTGCCTGCGAAATATGAATATTAAAAGACCAGCGATCAGTGTGAGAACGATAGCAAGAATATTTTTATCAACCGTTAAAGTGGCAACAACTAACGCACCAAATGAGAAACCGATAACCAAAATTATTCCTGGCAAACCTTCACGGTACATTACAACAAAAAAACTCATGTACACTAATGCAAGGCCGGTTTCATTTTGCAGTATTGAAATAAGCGCGGGCAGCAACGTAATTATGCCTGCAATAATTTGTGATTGCAGCTTTGTGAAATCCATATTAAGCTGTGATAAAAATTTTGATAACGCAAGCGCTGTTGATATTTTACAAAGCTCAGCAGGTTGCAAATTGAACCCGCCGCCTAAAGGAATCCAGCTTTTAGAACCATTAATATCTTTCCCAATAATAAAAACAGAAAGCATTAAAATAATTCCCACAACGTATATCAGGTTAGCAAATGCAGGATACAATTTGCTATCACTTAAAATAATAAAAGTAGCAACTACAATACAAATACCTGTGAACAAAATTTGTTTGCTATAGTTGGTAGTACCCTGGAAAAAAGAAGATGGAGTAAATGTTGCAGGATCATATTCAACCATAAATATGCACATGATGCCAATGCACACTAATAATGCATATAACAAAACCGTGAGCCAGTCAACCCCTTTTGAAATAGATTTTGATGAATAACTTCTGCTCATGATCAATTGGGTTTGCGGTTTCTTTTTTCTTCAGGCTTTTGCAGGTCTTGCTTATTTTTTATAGAAGATGTATCGCCATTGTCTTTGCGGTTCGGCTCAGCTTCCGGATCAAATTGAACTGGCTTGCTTGTTTCTAAATTATTTTGAAATACAGGTGCTGCATCAGGGTTTATTTTCTGGCTTTGTTTAGCAAGTTTAATAGAATCTTTTGCAAAATACCAATGCTTTATTGCGGCAGGAATAAGATCGGCACTTGCGATTTTTTCCAGCTGTGGTAATCTTGCCGCAGAAATAGAATCTTTCAGATATTTTTCCATAACCAAAGAAGCGATTGGCGCAGCCCATGTGGCACCAAAGCCTGCATTTTCAACTACAACACATATGGCAATTTTAGGATTTTCTCTCGGAGCAAAAGCGACAAATATAGAATGATCTTTACCATGCGGATTTTGAGCAGTCCCCGTTTTTGCGCAGATATCAACGCCTGCAATTTGCGCAAAACGTGCTGTACCAAAAACAGCTACATCGTGCATGCCCCATTGCACAGTATTAAAAGATGAATCTGATACATGCGACAGCGCTTCATGCTTTACCCTGTATCTACCAAGAAACTGTGAATCGGATGCCGCCTCATCTTCGATGCTATCAATAAAATGTGGTGTATAATAATAACCTTTATTAGCAATGATGCACATGGCATTCGCCATCTGTAATGGCGTTACCAGCATACGATCTTGTCCAATGCCAAGCGTAACAATATTGCAACTGTTCCAGTGTGGTCCGCCAAAATCACGGTTGTAACCTGATGTATCAGGAATGTTTCCATCATCTTCACTGGGCAGATCAATATTTAAGTCAACGCCGTAGCCAAAAGCATTCATGTATTCCTTCCATTTTAAATACCCTAATCTTGGATTATGATATTTGGGATTGTCAACAATCATTCTAAACACATTGCAGAAATAAGAATTGCACGAATATGCAATAGCTGTTCTTAAATCTTTTGAGTGGCCCTGCCAATGTTCGGTACATCTTACAGGTCGTCCGCACGAATAGTATGCACCTGCACAAGGATAACCATAAGATGGTGTGATAACACCTTCATCCAACGCAATTAATGCACTTAGTGGTTTGTATGTTGAGCCTGGTGGATATTGGCCTTTAATGGCACGGTTTAATAATGGCCGCGCTGTATCTAAAATAAGTTTTCCAAAGTTTTTACGCCGCTGTGCACCGGTTAACATTGTTGGATCATAAGACGGAGCTGTTGCCATTGCCAGTATTCCACCGGTTTTAGGATTGATTGCAACAACACTTCCTATTTTATTCTGCAATAATTTTTCAGCAAGCAACTGCAAATCTTCATCTATACTTGAATACAGGTTTCTGCCTGCAATTGCCGCCGTGTCATATACTCCGTTATTGTAAGATCCCTGTATCCTGTTTTTATTATCGCGTATATATCTTTTTACACCGCGCTGCCCCATCAGCACTTTTTCGTAACTACGTTCCAGGCCGGTCATTCCTGCATAATCGCCTTGCTCGTAACCTTCACCTGCGTGGCGTTTTAAAAAGTTGCTATCAACTTCACCCAAATATCCTAAAACACACGCTGCAGAATGAAATGGGTAAGCACGCACCGGCCTTTCTGTAATATTAAAGCCGGGAAATTTATACATGCTTTCATTTATTCTTGCATAAACTTCATCACTTATCAATGGTTCAAAAACACTTGGTTTATAACGAGAATTTTTAATGATGGCTGTAATAATTCTTTTTTTAAAGCCTGCTGTATCAATTCCCAAAATATTACATATAGCCGTAGTATCTGTTCCTTTAATTTCTGAAGGCGTAACCATCAGGTCATACATAATTGTATTTTCCAGAATGGCTTTGCCATGACGATCATAAATAACACCACGATCAGGATATACCACTTTGCGGTAAACGGCATTATTTTCTGCCTGCAGTTTATACTCGGTAGAAAATATCTGTAAGTTCAATAACTGTAATGTGATGAGCAGAAATACAAGAATAAATATTACCTGGATGATCCTGCTTCTGGATTGATTGTAAACCGGCATGTATTAGTTGAAACTACTTTAATGTTCTCTATGCAAATTTGATGATTAGAAAACGATAACCACTACAAGTGTGAAAAAATATTTTCATAAAACTTTTGTTGAAAGAATGTTGTTGATAACTTGATAGAGAATTAGCCTATTTATTTATAAAAGTATAAGCCTTTCCGCAGCTTCTTTCAATGTTTCTTCTTTTTTCGCAAAGCAAAAACGTAATACTTTATCATCTTTTTTAGATTGATAAAAGCTGCTTACAGGAATGGTGGTAACGCCATATTCTTTCGTTAAACGTATGGCAAGCTGAAAATCATTTTCTTCGCTGAAATCTTTATAACTATAACATTGAAAATAACTGCCGTGAGAAGGAATTGCTTTAAATTTTGTTGCTTTCATCAAACTTTGAAAATAATCTCTTTTGTTTTGAATGAATTTGCCCAGCGATAAATAAGCAT
>JBDUBY010000227.1:0-6418 GCA_040003735.1 Parafilimonas sp. | reverse complement strand
TTTGTGCGATTGCGATGCTTGACTTCAACAGCCCCAAACTTTATTCACCTTCTACAACATCAAGCTTACCTGGCTTTCTTGTTCTGTTCGTTTCAGCACTACACATCTTAACAATCTTTGGGATGAATTTTCCAACAATATCTACCAATGCCTTCTGCAATTGCTGAAAGCACTTCATCAGTTGCATAATCTTTTGGTGATTGCAATACTGCTTTCAATATTTCAAATGCTTCTTCTTTTGTGTGATGTTTAAAATGTTTTTCCATCACGTTCATCGCTACCGGAATTACAGGGCTTTCGGGATAACCGAGAGCACGTAATTCTTTGGCGGATATTTTTAGTTTCATGTCGTTTGTTTTTGCCACGAAAGCACTAAGACACAAAGTCTTTGTATTGCTTTGTGTCGTTGTGACTTTGTGGTTTTATTTTTTTACCATCTATTGTAGTGATGGCATCTTCGTTGTGTCACTCACTTGTGCTGTGGAACAATGAGCGGCAATCCTCCACTTATTCTGTTAGGTTTATTGTAAATTGCATATAGTTTATTTTTCAAGTTAGTTAATTTGTTTTCTATGGTTAATTCTGAAATACGTGATCAAATTCACAAGCTTATTGATAAAGCAAATGATACGCAACTCAATGCTGTATTGGAATCTTCTTCCATTGATAACAAATATTCACAAGAAGACATTGATTCATTCTATGAGCGCATTACTTTGTTTGAAGCTGACGGAAGCAAAGATTATTCTGTTGAAGAATCTCACAATATGATTCGTAACACATCAAAAAAGTATGGTGGTAGCAGTGAATAAATTATTTGTTATCCAATTTCTTTAAAAAATTTTCAGCATTATCAATATGAATATCACGTTTTGATTTTTGCATTTTATCAAACGTTTTTAGCAGCATTCCAATGCGAGGATTTTGTTTGAAGTAATCACGATGCACGTGCAGAAAACGCCAGAACAATCCATCCCATATTTCCTGCCATGAAGTTTCGTTATTGTTCGTGTCATTTTTATAATCACTCATTTTTAAAATATAATTACTGCTGCTGATATAAGGCTTCGTCATCATCAATCCGCCATCTGCAAACTGCGTCATTCCATATGTATTTGGCACCATCACCCAATCGTATGCATCAATATACATTTCCATAAACCATTTATAAACTTCATGCGGACTAAACTCGCACAGCAACATAAAATTTCCCATCACCATCAAACGCTCTATGTGATGCGAATATGCATTTTGCAACACGTGTTTAATCACGTTATCAATAGGTTTAATTCCTGTTTCACCTTTCCAAAATGCTTCGGGAATTTTTCTTGTGAATCCCCAATAGTTTGTGGTTCGTTGCTTTCTTCCTTCGCGTTCATAAACGATATGAATAAATTCGCGCCAGCCCATTATTTGCCGTATAAATCCTTCAACAGAATTAATAGGAATTTTTAATGTTTGATATGCGCTCAGTGTTTCATCTATAACATGTTGCGGCGTGAGTAAACCAGTATTCAATAATGGCGAAAGCACACTATGATATAAAATGCTTTGATGTTTCATCATTGCATCTTCATAAGCACCAAATTTGCCAAGCCGTTCCTGCAAAAAATCGTGCAACCATTTTTCTGCTTCTTTAAATGTGGTTGGATAAAAACTGTTAGCCGTATCAAATGGTGGTTCTGCCGAACCATAATTTGTGCTGAAATGTTTTTCAACATAAGCCTTTGCTTCTTTTACATATTTATTTTCTTTTGGAAAAGGATACAACGGCACTTTTTCATTCTTTGGAAATTTCAAACGGTTTTCCGTATCAAAACTCCATTTACCTCCTTCAGGCTTGTTATTAACTGCCAATAGAATTTTACGTTGCTTGCGCTGATAAATATAAAAATCTGTTTGAAAATATGTTTTCCTGTTATCAAAATAATCAGCAACATTTTTTGGTGAATTTAAAAATTGTGGTGTTTCAAATTCTGCAAGTTTAATGTTATGTTTTTTACAGGCTGATTGTAATCTTCTTCTCAGCCAATCGTCACTTACATCTGCATAATTTATTTGCGATACTTTTTGTTTTTTAAGATAAGGCACCAACTTTCTTATATCGCAATGTGCCGAAGTGCTTTCTATATATTGAACATCATATCCATTTTCCAACAGCCAGTCTTTATAAAATTGCATACCTGCACGGTGCAGTATAATTTTTTGTTTGTGAAATGAATATTGTTTAAAAAACAACCATTCTTCAACCAAATAAACAGTACTCGATTTTTGCAATGCCGGATGTTGCTTAAATAACTGGTGCGGAAATATTAATGTAATTGTCAAAGTTGTGTTTATTGATTATAACATTAGAGACAGATAAAGGTTTGTAAATTATCACTACTTTAAATGCATAGCAAAAAACTAATGATATGCAATCATCATGTAATATTCTTGTTATTACTCTTGAAGCTTCTATTGCATGCTCGCCTTCATCACATCCTTATTGCTTCCATATTCAAAACTTGCAGCATCAGAAACGCTAAGAGATTTGCCTTCAAAATGGCAAGTAAAATATTCTGTATGTGGACTTTCTATATATCTCAAAACAAGTTGCAATGTGTTGTCATCTATCCAAGTATAACTGGCTTCCACTTTTGCAGGAAAAAGCATATTGCGAATTTCTATTGCGCCACCGGTTAATGATGGACCGGGTTTATTCGTTGTTCCTTCCTGCCACTTGCCTGCTGCAAAATCAAAAACATAATCCGCAGTATCTGATTTTAAAGTTACATGGCACGCATTGTTTTTAAAAGCGAACCCAATGCTTTGCAAATACTTATTATTTTGTTCAATCGTATACGTTTTTCTTGAAATGATTTGTTCCATCTTCGATGTGTTTTTTACAGGAACAGTAACCGATAATGTTTTAATTTTTTGTTGCAACAAAGCCGTTGTTTTTGCATCAACATTTAATTTTTCTTTGTGCATAGCAGGCAATAAATATTTCCAAACAAGATTTAATTCCTCCTGCATATCTGATGTTTCAGCAGTTATAGCAAGTGCCGCATCTTCATCCGGCATCACAATCATAAACTGGCCATACGCACCATCGCCGCGATATGCATTGTGCCTGCAACGCCACATCTGGTAACAATAACCTTGCTCCCAATCACTGCTGTCACGTTTTGATTGCGGCATATCAGGATGCTGAATAATTTTTGCCGTGCTTGCTTCTTCAACCCAACCTTTAGGTAAAACTTGTTTACCATTCCAAATACCTTTTTGCAAAAATAATTCTGCAAACTTTGCCATGTCTTCTGTTTTTACACGCAAACCCCAGCCGCCTGTGTTTATACCTTTCGCATCTGTTTCCCAATCATCACCACGAATACCAAGCGGTTCAAAAAATCTTGGCTGCAAATAATCCATTACTTTTTCACCGGTAACTTTTTGTACAATCGCAGAAAGCATATATGTGCCGAGCGAGTTGTATAAAAATGTTGTTCCCGGTTCATGTATAATTGGTGTTGCTAAAAATCCTTTCACCCAATCACTGTCTACTGCAATTTTAAAACTCGGGTCTGGTTCCATTCCATCCGACATCATCAACGCATCTTTTACAGTAAGCTCTGATAAGAATTTGCTTACAGTATCAGGTAATTCATTTGGAAAAAATGAGATCACTTTATCATCTAATGAAAGCTTCTTTTCAGCAAGCGCAAAACCAACTGCAGTGGCTGTAAAACTTTTGCTGCATGAATACAATGAATGACGTAAGTCTGCACGATATGGATTCCACCAACCTTCTGCAATAACTTTTCCATGACGCAACAACATAAAGCTGTGAAATTCTGTTTTGCTTTTATTTGCCGCATCTAAAAAGTCAATAATTCCCTGCGATGAAACGCCTTCTGCTTCAGGTGTGCTGTGCGGTAGAGTTTGGGAAATTGTACTTTTATAAACGAATAATACAATCAACAATAAGAATATATATTTTATAAATTTCATGGCAATAATTTTATTTTGAATGATGCAAAGCAGGTTTGTAAATATACATTCAACAACAACTTTATTTATTGACTGATACAAATACTTTTTCGCCTTTAATTAAATCTTTGTTTGATGTTCTTACAAAGATTCTTTCATTATTAATTAGTACTTCTGCTTCATAAAAACTTCCAGCAAAATTTATTTTATTAATAATGCCATTTACACCACTTCCTGTTTTATAGATCTTAAAATTTTCAGGTCTTGTCATTACATCATTACCATTACTTTCAATACCAAGCAACGCTGCAACGGCTGGCTTCAATAAATTGTATTTGCCAAACATGCCTGCAACATATTCATTGATTGGCTTGAAATAAATTTCTTCCGGTGAGCCTTGTTGAATAATCTTACCTTCTCTCATCACTAATATTTTATCAGCCCAGGAAAGTGTATCATGCGGATCATGTGATGTGAGTATGCAAGTGATGTTCAATCTCTCTGTTATATCATTCAATACATTTTTTAATGTGTCTGTGTGAATTGGATCGAGGTTAGAAAATGGCTCATCCATCACCAACATCTTTGGCTGCTTAACTAACAACATGCATAATGATATGCGTTGCTTTTCGCCGCCGGAAAGCTGATCAGTTCTGCGTTTCAGCAAATGATTTATTCTGCATATTTCAAAGAGCTGTGTTGCTTCTTCTTCATTTAATTTATTTTCAAACCATATCAATTCTTCAACGCGGTAATTATTAAGCAACTCATAATGTTGTGATAAATAAGCGATGTGTTTATGGCCAGGTAATAGTTTTTCATCCGGTCCTAAAACTCTTTTCCCATCAAATAAAATTGTTCCGCTTGTTGGTTGTGTATGGCCTGAAATCATTTTGAGTAATGTTGTTTTGCCAGCACCCGATTCACCTGCAATTGCAATTTTTTCTAACTCATTTTGTTCAAAACTTATATCATCAATAATTATATTGTCTTCAATTTTTTTTGAAATATGTTGAACTTCTAGTAATGCCATAACTGTTTATAAAAGATTGGAGCAAATTAATCACTCCAATCTTATTAATTCATCTCAGCTTCTTTTGCGAACCCAACAATTTGTGTGCGCCTCAAAGCATGTGCATCTCTTTCAATCTTAAATTGAGCTAAGTCATTTACCAACTGTCTTGCCCAACTATATTGATTTGTTGTGTGCAATAACTGGCAGTAATTATCTGTTATTTCAATCATTCTTTCAGAAGTTAAAACAACGATTGTGTTATTGAAATAAACTTTCTTATCGTTGTGATTGAAATAAGAATGCTGGTATGTAGAGATAATGTTTGCCTGGCAATTATCTTTTACAAATGCGTATGCTTTTGTTATATCCATATCACCAATAAAAGTGATGCATGGAATTGTATTAAATTCAAAAGAATAAAATGCTTTTACATCAACAAAGTGACCGCTGAATATTTGCACATTTGTGTATGTTCGTTTTAAAAATCTTAATAACATAAAATCTCCTTTCATTTTTATTGAGCGGAGATTTTATGTATCTCCGTCAAACTGCAACTTTTTTCCATTTGCCTTTTTTGAAATAAAAGTATGCAACAATAGTTACCAAAGTATTTGCAATAGGTATCGAAATAAACGAACCTAACGGACCCCATTTCAAAGAAACGGTTAACACGTATGCAAACGGAATCTGGAATAACCAAAAGCAAAAAAGATTGATCCAGGTTGGCGTCCATGTATCACCGGATCCATTGAATGCACCTGTCATCACCATACCTATTCCATAAAAAATATAACCTGTTGTTATAATGCGCAATGCCTGCACTGCAATTGTTTGCACCGCTTCATCACTGGTGAAAAAAGATATGATGGGCGTGGCGCCGGCAAGAAATATTATTGATACAATGCCCATAAATATGGCGTTATATTTTGCTGCTTTCAATACAGATTCTTCAGCACGTGCAGGCTGCTTTGCACCAAGGTTTTGGCCCACTAATGTTGCTGCTGCATTACTCATTCCCCATGCAGGTAATATGAAAAATATTACAACACGAATCGCTGTTTGATAACCTGCAGATGCAACGCTTTGTCCTGTTTGCGCAACCAGTCTTGCTAATACAATCCAACTGCATGAACCAATAATAAATTGCAATGTTGCCGGTGATGCAATATTTACAAGCGATTTAATGATTGACCAATCTACATTCAAATGCCTGCGAAGTATTTTAATACTTGACTTGCCTTTGAATAAATGATATAACTGGTAGCAAACACCAATACCACGACCTGTTGTTGTTGCCATCGCTGCACCCGTTAATCCGAATGCAGGTATTGGTCCAAATCCGCGAATAAACAATGGGCAAAGAATGATGTTGCAAATGTTTGCAAGCCACAAACTTTTCATCGCCATTGATGCATCGCCTGCACCGCGAAA
>JBDUBY010000202.1:0-21558 GCA_040003735.1 Parafilimonas sp. | reverse complement strand
CAGCGAATGCGGAAACATCCTGTGCATGATTTACCAGCACATACATCATAACACTGTCTATATAAATTTTTAATTGATTATTTTCTAAAGAAGTGGTATCAAGTCCCTTGCCTCTAAAATTTTGTTTTTGCATCTTATAAACGCCATTCATATTTATTACGCTGATAGATCTATTACAACTTAAAATTGCTGTTATTAACAAAATGCATGAAAGTTTTTTCATGTTATGATTTTGCATGAAAGATAAAAGTTTCTTATTATCCGGATTATAAGAGTGTTTGTTCGCGGTAAGATAATTGGCCATCAATAATTTTTGCAGGTTGCGTGTATGTATGTTCTGTTGCTTTTCCAATTTCCATAATATGATGCACCAACCAGCCATTGAACTTTAAATAATCTGAGATCATTGAACGATGACAACGCCACCAAACCGCTTCGGAACACATGTATGCTGTTTTGTTTTTTGTTGCAATCGTTTCCAATTCTTTTATTCCGGTTCTAAAGTCTTCTGTTTCCATATAATCTGCATAACCGCGAAAAGCCGGATGCCTCCATGCAGTGTTTTTTGAATCTTTTTTTACGGGCCTTCGTCCACCTAAAGATTTTAAATGAACATAGCCGATATTATTTTGAGGTATTGATATTTCAAGGTTTTCTTTGTTGAATTGCGGATATCTTTTTGAGCCGGGAAAACTTCGTACATCAACCAGCATAGTTATATTAAATGATTGAAGCATTTCTACAAAATGTTCCAGTGTTCGTGTTGAATGTCCGATCGTCCAAACTTCTTTAACTTCTTCCTTCATCATATTCTTTTAAAGAATAAAGTTATCAAAATATTAATAGCTAAAAAGATGACTTCCCAATTTCTTTAGTATTTTTATACTACAATTTTGAGTAGTAAAATTCAACCTATGAATAGTGATAGAATTAGTGAGAAGCTTTCCATACTTGCCGATGCAGCAAAATATGATGTAAGCTGCGCCAGCAGCGGTAGTAAACGTAAAAATGATAATGGTGGAATTGGTAATGCAAGCAATGGAATTTGTCATGCATATACTGAAGATGGACGATGTGTTTCGCTATTAAAAATCTTGCTCACCAATTTTTGCATTTATGATTGCGCTTATTGTGTTAGCCGAAAAAGTAATGATATAAAGCGTGCTGCTTTTACCGTGCAGGAAGTAGTTGATCTAACCATGAATTTTTATCGCAGAAATTATATTGAAGGTTTGTTTTTGAGTTCAGGCATTTTTAAAAATGCTGATTATACAATGGAGCGTTTAGTGCTTGTTGCAAAGAAGCTGCGAACCGAACATAATTTCAATGGATATATTCATTTAAAAACAATTCCCGGAGCAAGCGATGAGTTGATGAAAGAAGCAGCATTGTATGCAGATCGTTTAAGTGTGAATATTGAAATGCCAACGAAAGAAAGTTTGAAATTATTGGCGCCTGATAAAAATCGTGATGATATGTTAAAGCCGATGAGGTATTTAAACAACGCCATCATTCAACATAAAGAAGAGAAAAAAATATTTAAGAAAGCGCCGCTGTTTGCGCCTGCCGGACAAAGCACGCAAATGGTTATTGGCGCTTCGCCGGAAACAGATTTACAGATTCTTTTCATGTCGCATTTCTTTTACAAAAAATTTCATTTGCGGCGTGTGTATTATTCCGGTTATGTGCCTATAAGTAATGATAATCGTTTGCCCGCAATCGGAACGCCGGTGCCTATGATTCGTGAGAATCGTTTATACCAGGCAGATTGGTTAATGCGTAATTACAATTTTTCTGTGGATGAAATTATAACGCCTGAAGAACCTTTGCTTGATCTGCAGATTGATCCTAAATTAAACTGGGCACTGCGCAACCTGCACTTATTTCCGCTTGATATTAATAAAGCTGATTACAATTTTATTATGCGCGTGCCCGGTATTGGCGTTCAATCGGCACGCAAAATTTGTGAAGCACGCAAGTTTAATAAACTTAATACTGATCATTTAAAAAAGATGGGCATTGCATTTAACCGCGCAAAATATTTTATAACAACAAGCGATATAAAATATTTAAGAGATTATCAACCGATGCAGATAAAAGATTTCATTCTTAATGAAGGCAACAGCAAATACACGCCAAATTTTTCTCAACAGTTAAAATTCTTCTGATTGATTTTTTATGTTGCCAGCTATAGTTCTTTGTGGCAGCACGGTTGTGTCACTCACTTGTACAGTAGAAACATTGAGCAACAATTAATCCTTATATCCATTAATCCGATAAATCGTGGTTCAAACAATAATTTATAGCGGCAGTTTTGAAAATTTTTTAACTGCTGTTTTTGAAATTTATGAATATAAAATTGCTGCGCCGGATATACAGGTTGAAGGCAAAGCAAATACAAGTTTGTTTGGCGCACACATTGTTCACGGGAACAAAGAAAAAGCTGACCGTGTACTAAAAACTTTGCAACAAAAGATAACGCCACATTCATTGCGCAATTTGTATAAAAGCTTTTTATCTGAATTACCCGGAATGGAAAATACTTTGTTGCGCTACATTCAATACGTAATCAAATCAAAAAATTCTGTTGAAAGAAATTATGCAAATAATGATGTTTTGCTAATTACGCAAACAGCAAAAAAAGTTGATCGCGAAAAACATCGTATGAAAGCGTTTATCCGTTTTCAAAAAACAAAAGATGAAATGTATTATGCAATCGTTCAGCCAGATTTTAATGTGTTGCCATTAATTATAAAACATTTTAGAGATCGCTATGCAGATCAGCGCTGGTTAATTTACGATGTCCGCAGAAAATATGGTTTACACTATGATCGCGTTAATGTAACAGAAGTACAAATCAATTTTACAGAAAGGATTACCGATGCATTGGCAAAACAAAACATTTATGATGAACAGGAAGATTTATATCAATCGTTATGGCAAACTTATTTTGACAATGTAAACATCAAAGCAAGAAAAAATATGAAGTTGCATATTCAACATATGCCAAAACGCTACTGGAAATATTTAATAGAAAAACAACCGAAATAATAAATCAAAGCATTTCTACCTTAAGATTTTCGTAAGCAAGTTCTAATTCTTCCAAAACCAGTTCGTTTGCAGAGGCGTTTAAACCGCTATAAGAAATTTTTGCAGGAAATGCGTTATACAGTAACCATTGCATAACCAGGTTTTTTTCCTCATCAAGTAATTTAATAGCCACGTTTCGCCGGTCAGCTTTTTCCTGCGATGAGGCAAACCAATTATAAAATTCATTATTACCTTTTACTATACCGCGCTTAAGCGTAACATTACTGAATTTTCTTAAGCCGGGCAATTTAACTACGGCATTTTCAGGGCTTGATCCTTCTTTGAAATCTATAACATCAACAGATGCGCTTAATCCGTTAACTTCTGAAAAGCCAATGCTAACCATTCCATCAATCTCTACTAAAAAGTTGCAAGTTGTAAGTGGATACATTTTGTTTTTTGCAACCAATTTACAATAAAATTCAGCTTTAATTTATTAGTTAGAAATTATTCCAACACTTCAGCAAGCTTAATATTCAATCATCATCACGTTAAGTATTCATTATCGCTTTTTATAAACTGGCACTGTGCTGCAAGGTTCGCCATACATAATGCTTTTTACATGCGGCATTAATAAATTGGTTATTTTAAGATAAGCGCTATCAGGAATTTTTATAGCACCACAACCTTTTATTACAGCACGTTTTCCGATATATTCTTCTGTGTTAATTGAGTCAAGATTGTTAAGTAGAATTGTTTCTGTTAGCTTTTGTTCATTACCCAAAACAATGTTTTTTGCAACAGGCTGCAGGTACATTGTGATAAGCATATAAGCCCAAACAGGAATAATGGCATCGGTAGAACACGTTACGGCAACGTTTGCATTTTCATACTCATTCCAGTTTATATTTTTTAATGCTTCACGAAAATCTTTTTCTTTAATGATCAATCCGCGAAACAAATAATCTTTTATATCAAAAATTTTTATAGTTTCTTTCGGATAAAAGTCTTCAAGGTTTACAGTGATTAATCCGCTCGCCTCAACTCTGTTTACAATCATTTCACCAGTTTCCATCAACATATTTTTTTACAAAGTTACGAAACGCTACCGCTTATAAAAAGCAAAGGCTAACCGTTTGGTTAGCCTTTCTATGTTTATAAAAACGATTAGTAAAATTTAGCCCGGTTATCCTCAACATCTGCCGCTTTGCGTAATGCTGTTACTGCCTGGCCAGCCTGTTGTTTTAATGTTTGTTCTATTTGCTGTTTTTGCATTTCTGCAGTTTGACCAATATTTGAAGTTGCAGAAACGCCTTCAGATTGCACTACGTACACGCCGGAATTTCCTGCTATTGGCGCACTCATTTTATTTAATAGCTGCTTATTAAAAGCAGCACCAATAAAATCAGGTTCGTTGCCAAGTGACTGAACAACAAATGAAGAAAAATTTAAACTATCAATTTTTTGAACAGGCTGATGAGCGCTTTGCGAAACCTGTTGCAGTGTAGAACCTTTCATTTGAGCAATTATAATTTTTGCTTTCTTTTCATTGCGAACAAGCGGTTCTACTGATTGCTGAACTGCTGTTGGTGAAGCGAGACCTTTATTGCTTACGCCGGTAAGTAATGCCACAATATAATTGTCATTTATATTTTGAGGATCTGATACGGTACCAACTTTATTGTCGTATGCCCATTTTACTAATTCCCTGCTTTCTCCTAAACCAGGAACGGTAAAATCGTTTTCTTTAAATTCCTGCGAAGCAAGAACCGGGATTTTTTCTTTTTTAGCATTTGCCTCAAAGGTTTTTTGATCTCGGCTGATGGCAGCAAACTGAGAAGCTGCATTGCTTGCAGCATTATCTGTTTCGGTGCTTGCAACAATAGGCTTCGAAAGATATGCGATCTTATAACCGGTTTCATTTCCGCGCTGGCCAAGAATTTCCATGTAGTGATATCCAAAAACTGTTTTTACCGTTTTTGTTTCTCCTGTTTTGCCTGTAAATGCAAAGTCATTAAATGCTGCGTCCATTTGTCCTGAAGGAAAATAATCATACACACCACCTTTATCTTTACTTCCCGGATCATCAGAATATTTAACTGCAACAGAATCGAACGATGCACCTGCTTTAATTAAAGCTATTGCACTGTCTAATCTTTTTAATGCAGCGCTGTCATCTCTTACCTGGGTAAGTGTGCCGCTATTTTGATCTTGCTGATGTGTTGCTACTAATATATGACGCACTTTAGCAGAATCTGGTATTTGTTGTTTGGCCACCATTTTAGCAAGCACATAATGTTTATCATCTACATAAGGGCCGTATATTTCACCTTGTGCAAGTTTAAAGAGTGTGTCTTTTATTGCTTGTTTAATTTCCTTTTCGCCAATCAAACCATTATAATATTGAGTTTCGCTGCCTTTTGAATTTAAAAAAGTTTCTTCATCATTTGTTGATGCAAAATCCTGCTTCAATTGACTAAGATCATTTTTGATAGATGCCGAATCATTAGCACTTGGTGCACCGCTGAACGATACATAAGATATAGTGCGTGTTGCATCATCTCTTTTAAAAAGTACAGAATGTTTTTTAATGAATGCTTCCATTTCATCAGCAGAAACTTTTATAGTGCTGTCTGAAATATTTGTATAAGGAACATATACATAAGATGCTTTTGCAATTGAATTCGCATCAGCATTCATTTTCTCACTCATCCATTTTGGCACATACACTGCGCCGCTTATTAACGATTGATATTTTTCTGCTTTTGTTTGCAGTATTGTTGGATCTATGTATGCCTCATTAAAATTCTGAACCTGCGGGTCATTAGTTCTCTTTTTGAGTTCATTAAATTGTTTCCTCGCAGTGTTGGCATCAAACTGCCCTGTTTTTGGATCAGCAAAAAATTGCTGCATAAACTGCGGCGGATTGTTGCCAAACAAAATATCTGACATTTCATTTCCCGTAACATCAATGCCAAGCTTTTCTGTTTCTTGTTGTATGATAGTTTGGTTAATCATATAATCCCAAACCTGGCCAATTAACTGGCTGCGTTGAGATTGACCATTATTCATTTGTTCATAAAAGCTTACTTTATGCTCAAACTCATCATGTTCTATTGATTGACCATTTATCTTTCCAATGGTGCTTCCCGAACCCATACTTCCTTTTCGGTAAAAAGCATCCTGTACAATAAAGGCAAGCAGCGCAAGAGCAATTGCTCCAAATACTATCCAGGCTGCTCTGTCCCGGATTTTTTGAATAAATGACATACGTATTTTTAAAAAGATGGCAAAAATAGGGGAAATGCCCATTTGAACAAATTGTGGATAAAAGCTCCGGTAATTTAAATGAACTTATATTTTACATTTTTGGATTTTGTTTTCGTGAAACAGGAATAAACATCGTTATGTTATCAACAGCCTTTTTCTGTGAATAACGTACAATGTTGCGCGGCTTAATCTTAATAAACAAAGAATAAAAACCGATGATTTAGAAACTCCTGAAGAATTCAGGCTTTTAAGCACAATCTTCTATACTGATTATAACATTAATAAGTTGTGAATTGAAGTTGTGCATTTTTGTTGATGGCTGTTTTCAACACATGTTAAAATGTATTCAAAATTCATAGCAGGCGCAGATAAGGCTTGTGAATTAACGGTGAATTTCTAATGAATAACTTATACTAAATTAACTTTGCCAACTGTGAATAAGTAAGTTTTAACCATATTCACACCCGTAATAGTAATAGTTTCTTTTATAAAAATTGTATTCTTAATACATATATTATGGTTGATATTAACATTGATGAGGCAACATCAAAAGTTGTTGTAAAAGGTTTTTTAGATTTAGAGATAGATCCTTCGCTTGACTTGTTTCGCGAAATTGATTTATTAAAAAAAGAAAAGAATGCAATTGTGCTGGCGCATTATTACCAGGAGCCGGATATACAGGATGTAGCAGACTTTATCGGAGACAGCCTTGGGCTGGCCCAACAAGCCGCTAAAACAAGTGCGGATATGATTGTGTTTGCCGGCGTACATTTTATGGCAGAAACGGCTAAAATTCTTAATCCAACAAAAAAAGTTGTTTTACCTGATTTGAAGGCAGGATGTTCTTTGGCAGACAGTGCGCCTGCAGATGCTTTTAAAGCTTTTAAAGATAAACATCCCAATCACATTATTATTTCTTACATTAATTGCACGGCAGATATAAAAGCAATGAGCGATATTATCTGCACCAGTAGCAATGCAGAAAAAATAATTGAAAGTGTTCCGAAGGATCAACCAATAATTTTTGCACCGGATAAAAATCTTGGTGCTTACCTAAATAAAAAAACAGGAAGAAATATGTTGCTGTGGAACGGTGCCTGTATGGTGCATGAAATTTTCAGCCTGCAAAAAATTCTAAAAATAAAAGCATTGCATCCAAAGGCAAAAGTTATTGCACATCCTGAATGTGAAGAAATCGTTTTACAACACGCAGATTTTATTGGCAGCACAACGCAGTTATTAAAATTTGCTGTAAATGATTCAGCAAATGAATTTATAGTGGCAACAGAAACAGGCATACTTCATCAAATGCAAAAAGATGCGCCTTATAAAACTTTTATTCCTGCACCGCCGGATAATATGTGTGCGTGCAATGATTGTCCGCACATGAAATTAAATACGCTTGAAAAATTATACTTGTGTATGAAGTATGAGCAACCGGAAATTTTAATGGATGAAATTATAAGAGCTGCTGCTCTAAAGCCGATACAAAGAATGCTTGATATAAGTAAAGCGGCAGGCCTTGGTGGTTAATTAATGAAATTTATCACCTTTCCTTTTCTTTACTTCAGATAAAAATTCTTTTACATGTTGTTCCTTCTCTTTTTTACAGATGAGAAGAACATCTTCAGTGTCTACAATAATAAAATCTTCCAAACCTTGCAGTACCAATAATTTTTCTTCCGGTGCCGAGATCATATTGTTAACAGAATCGAAAGTGATAATATTATTTGTAGTAGCAGAATTACCATGTTCATCTTTATCAAGATTTGTATAAGCACTGTTCCATGTTCCAAGATCGCTCCATCCAAATTCAGCAGGAATTACAAAAACATTATTCGCTTTTTCCATAATTGCATAATCAATGGAAATACTCACGCATAAAGGATATATGCGTTCCAAAGCAAACTTTTCTTCATCAGTATTGAAATTATCTTTTTCGCTTACGAACAACTCAAACATTTCTGGTTGAAATTGTTCAAAGGCTTGCATAATATTTTTTGCAGACCACATAAAAATGCCTGCATTCCATAAAAATTCTCCGCTGACCAAGAAAGTTTTTGCTAATTCAAGATCAGGTTTTTCAGTAAAAGTTTTTACTTTAAAAACAATTTCATCTTTTGATGACGCAGTATCGTATTGAATATATCCATAGCCCGTATTAGGATAAGTTGGTTTAATACCCAACGTAACAAAAGCGCCGGTTTCTTTTGCAAAATTCAAACCTTTAAGACTTAGTTGTTTGAACGTTTCCAAATCAGTAACAACATGATCGCTTGGCGCAACAACAAAAGCAGCTTCAGGATCTTTCTTCAATAATTTCTGCGCCATATAAGCTACGCACGGAGCTGTATTTTTCCTGCTTGGTTCTGCAAGAATATTATCAGCATTTATGCCTGGTAATTGCTCTTTAATTATATCAACATAATCTGTTGATGTGATGATGAAAATATTTTCAGGCAAAATAAAAGAACCATATCTTTTATAAGCAGATTGAATTAATGTTTCACCAGTACCAAGAATATCTAAAAATTGTTTTGGAAATGATGCGCGGCTCTTTGGCCAAAACCTTGTTCCTAATCCGCCGGCAAGAATGGCAGCATAATAATGTTCGTTCATAATCGCGGCTAAGATATTTAAATAATTCCTTCACGAATAAGATCGTGCAAATGTATAAAACCAAGGTAAGAGTTCTTATCGTCAACCACAATCAATTGGTTAATATTAGAAGTGTTCATTTTCTCAAGTGCTTCAACAGCAAGCGCTGTATGTATAATTGTTTTTGGATTTACTATCATCATATCCTCAGCAATTAAATTTTTTATATCATCTGTTTTCTCAATCAATCTTCTTATATCACCATCTGTAATAATTCCTTTTATTTTATCAGCGCTGTCAAGCACTGCTGTTGCACCCAATCTTCCTTTTGATATTTCGATAATAACATCTTTAAAAAAAGTATTCTCTTTAACGGCTGGTTGCTGATTTAATTTATAGATATCATCAACTCTTAAATAAAGCCTTTTACCAAGATTACCACCGGGATGAAACTTTGCAAAATCGGTGCTGTCAAAGCCATTTAATTGCATCAAACAAACAGCTAATGCATCGCCCATAACCATTTGCGCAGTTGTGCTGCTTGTTGGCGCCAGGTTATTTGGGCAAGCTTCCTGGCTTACAGTTGTGTTTAAAAATATTTCTGCATTCTTTGCGAGAAAAGACATTTTACTGCCCGCAATAGCTATTATTTTATTCCCGGAATTTTTAATGAGTGGAACCAAAACTTTAATTTCATCACTTTCACCGCTTTTGCTGATGATAACAACAACATCATTTTTTTGAATCATTCCCATATCGCCATGAATGGCATCAGCAGCATGCATAAATAAAGAAGCTGTACCTGTTGAATTTAAAGTAGCTACTATTTTCTGCGCTATGATAGCGCTTTTTCCAATGCCGGTAACCACAACTCTGCCGGCAGAATTATTGATTAAATTAACGGCATTTTCAAAAGAATCATCTATAAAAAATTTTAAATTAGCTATAGCCGCAGCTTCCTGCTCAATTGTATAAACAGCAGATTGTTGTATGCTTTTATTCATGTAAAAAATTTATACTTCAGTACATTTTTGCAAATGTACTGTGTTGTTTAATGAAGCATAATTAGTATTAAAACAGTAACTTTAACGAATTGAGGAATCTGAAAAAAATATTTATAACTTATTTTTGTCTTAACCATCAGAAGGAACTCAATATACTGCGCACTGATAATTAAAGTAGATTTTGTACATCAAAGGGAATTATATTTTAAGAGATTATTTACGGCTCTTTTTTAAGAGCGGCGGAAACTTGTGAAAAATGGCAAAGAAAATTGCAAAAGATTCGAAAGAGAATTTAGTAGAAAAAAAGATTACTGCAAAAAAAACAGCAGTTAAAAAAGTAACAGAAATTTCAGGACCCAACCCCGATATCTCCTCGGCACTACATGAGCATTTTGGATTTAAACAATTTAAAGAGCGGCAAGAAGAGGCTATTTATAGTTTACTAAGCGGCAGAGATACATTTGTAATTATGCCTACCGGCGGCGGCAAAAGTTTGTGCTACCAATTGCCTGCTTTAATGCTTGAAGGCTGCGCAATAGTTGTTAGTCCTTTAATTGCTTTAATGAAGAACCAGGTTGATCTTGTTCGTGGTTATAACGAAAATGATACCGTGGCGCATTTCTTAAACTCATCTTTAAACAAAGGCCAAATTAAAGAAGTAAAAGATGATTTAACTACGGGCAAAACAAAGCTTTTATATGTTGCGCCTGAAACTTTAACCAAGCAGGAAAATCTGGATTTCTTCCGTGATTTAAAAATATCTTTTTTCGCTGTTGATGAAGCGCATTGTATATCAGAATGGGGACATGATTTTAGACCTGAATATCGCCGGTTGCGTGAAATGATGGACATTATTGATGAACATATTCCTGTGATAGCATTAACAGCAACTGCAACGCCAAAAGTGCAGAGTGATATTGTAAAAAATCTTGGATTGCGCAATCCTAATATTTTTATTTCATCGTTCAATCGCCCAAATCTTTATTACGAAATTCAGCCAAAAGTTAAAAAAGAACAAACCATAAAAGCACTGGTTCGTTTTATAACAAACATGAGTGGCAAAAGCGGAATTATTTATACGCTCAACCGTAAAACAACAGAAGAACTTGCAGAAATTTTGATGGCTAACAATATAAAAGCTGTTGCATATCATGCAGGGCTTGATTCAAAATTAAGAGCAGAAAGACAAGATCTTTTTTTGAATGAAGATGTGCAGGTAATTGTTGCAACAATTGCGTTTGGAATGGGTATTGATAAACCAGATATTCGTTTTGTAATTCATTTCAATATTCCAAAATCAATTGAGAATTATTACCAGGAAACTGGCCGTGCCGGTCGTGATGGTTTGGAAGGAAAATGTATTTTATATTATTCGCATAAAGATGTAAGCAAGCTTGAACATTTAATGCGTGATAAACCATTAAGTGAAAGAGAAGTTGGTGCGCAATTAATAAATGAATCTGTTGCTTACGCAGAAAGTTCTGTGTGTAGAAGAAAAATTTTATTACATTATTTCGGCGAAGAAAGAGAACAGGAAAATTGTGGCAATTGTGATAACTGTCTTCATCCAAAAGAAAAAATAGAAACAAAAGATGAAGTGGTTAAAGCGTTGAAAGTAATTAAAGCGCTTGATGAAAAATTTCCTGCCGAATATGTTGTAACAATTATAATAGGAAAATTAACGCCGCAAACAACAATGTTTCGTCATCAAGGGTTTCCTGAATTCGGCATAGGAAAAGATAAGGGTGAACATTTCTGGAACAGTTTGTTAAGGCAAATGTTGCTAGGAAATATTATTAGAAAAGATATTGAAGAATATGGCTTATTGAAATTTACTGAAGCTGGTGTTAAATTTATGAAGAAGCCAACTTCCTTCAAAATTGTTTTGAACAATTTATTTGAAGAAGCGAACGAAGATGATGAAGAAGGTGAAGGAAGCGCAGCCGGTGCAGCAGCAGATGAAAAGCTGTTTGAAATGCTAAAAGAATTGCGCCAGCAGGAAGGCAAAAAAAAGAAGCTTCCGCCATTTGTACTTTTTCTTGAATCATCGTTGCAGGATATGGCAACCATGTATCCAACCACATTGGCAGAGCTTGAAAAATGCCAGGGCGTAAGCAAAGGCAAAGCATTAAAATTCGGCCGCCCATTTGTTGATTTGATTGCAAGATATGTTGAGGAAAATGACATTGAAAAACCTGATGATTTTGTAATGAAATCGGTTGCAAATAGAAGCAGTAATAAAATTTATATCATACAAAATATAGATAAAAAAATTCCGCTTTCTACCATTGCCCGAAACAAAGATTTGCGGCTTGATGGCTTGCTTGAAGAAATGGAAACCATTGTTGCAAGTGGCACGCGGTTAAATCTTGATTATGCTATTGATGATATGAATCTTGATGATGATGATAAAGATGAAATAATAGATTATTTTAAAAACTGCGATGATTCTTCGCTGCAGGTTGCACAGGAAGAATTAGCAGACAGTGGTTATAATTGGGAGCAATTAAAGATTATGCGGATTAAGTTTTTAAGCGAATACGGCAATTAAAAAATCTTTCAAATATTAAGACCTGCAACATTTTTAAATCTTGCAGGTCTTTTCTTTTAAGCTTAATTTTTTACTCACATCATCTCACTTATTTTTGCCGCAAACAGCTTGCATGAAGAATACTCCTTTCACACAAAAACATATTTCGCTTGGCGCAAAAATGGCTGAGTTTGCCAATTACAATATGCCGATAAGTTACACAGGCATTAATGATGAACATACAGCAGTTCGCAACAATGCCGGTGTGTTTGATGTGAGCCACATGGGAGAATTTATTTTGAAAGGCGAACACGCGCTTGATTTAATTCAGCGAGTGACAACCAACGATGCTTCAAAACTTACAAATGGTAAAGCGCAGTACAGTTCGCTCACAAATAACGAAGGCGGAATTGTTGACGACCTGATTGTGTATTGCATTGAAGAAAATAAAGTGTATATGATCGTGGTAAATGCAAGCAATATTGAAAAAGACTGGAACTGGATTGCTGATCATAATACAAACAATGCAGAGATGCATAACATCAGCGAGAAAACATGCTTGCTTGCAATACAAGGACCAAATGCCACGAAAATTTTGCAACCGTTAACTGATATTGATATTCTCAATTTAAAATATTACACGTTTGTAAAAGGAGAATTTGCAGGTGTAGATAATGTGCTTATCAGCGCAACAGGTTATACGGGCGCAGGCGGCGTAGAAATTTATTTTGAAGATAAAGATAATGATGCTGATAAAATATGGGAAGCCATTTTTGATGCAGGCCAATCATCGAACATAAAACCAATTGGTTTAGGCGCAAGAGATACACTGCGTTTGGAAATGGGTTATTGTTTATATGGCAACGATATTGATGATACAACTTCGCCGCTGGAAGCTGGTTTAGGCTGGGTAACAAAGTTGAATAAACCCGCATCATTTACTGCAAAAGAAATTTTAGAACAACAAAAAAAGGATGGTATAAAAAGAAAACTTGTTGGTTTTGAAATGATGGAACGTGGTATTCCGCGGCATGGTTATTTAATTAAAGATGCTGAGGGAAATGTTATTGGTAAAGTTACAAGCGGCACACAATCGCCAACATTAAATAAGGCAATAGGTATTGGTTATGTTGATATTAATAAAGCAGCTTTAGACAATGAAATTTTTATTGATATCCGCAACAATTCAATCAAAGCGAAAATTGTAAAAATGCCTTTTAGTTAATTACCAATTATTCACTCCATTCACCTGCGCCCATTCTTATTACTTCATAATCATCTTTTGTACAATCAATAACAGTTGATGGAATCATTCCACCAATTCCACCATCAACAACAATATCAACAAGGTTTTTAAAATTTTCATACATCAACTCCGGATCGGTATATTCTTCAACCATTTCGCCCGGCAAAGAAGCAGATAAAATTGGATGTTGTATTTGTTGCACAATTTCTCTTGCAATATTATTGTTTGGAATACGTAAACCAATTGTGCTTTTTTTGCTTTGTAAAATTTTAGGCACTTCTTTACTTGCAGGTAAAATAAAAGTGTAAGGCCCGGGCAAATGTTCTTTCAACATGCGATAAAGCGGTGTAGAAATTCCTTTTGTGTATTTACTTAAATCGCTTAGATCATAACAAATAAAACTAAGCTGCGCTTTATGCGGATCAACATTTTTTATCCTGCATATTTTTTCAATTGCTTTTGGTTTAAAAATGTTACAGCCCAAACCATAAATCGTATCGGTTGGATAAATTATGATGCCGCCATCAAGCAAACATTCTATTACTGTTTTTATATGATGGCTGTTTGGATTGTCAGAGTTTATGTGCAATAGCATATCTAAATATCCGAATCAAAAACGTAACCATCATTATTAAGAGAAAAAATTGATCTTATTTTTACTTATGACAGTGAAAGAAACAAAAAAACAAATAAGCAAAACAAAGCGAATTATACCTGCGAAAAGATCAGTTTATCTTGAAGGACCTAAAAGCCGCGGATATGAATTTATATTCAGTATTAAAGTTTGGATGCAGTTTATAAAAGGATTTCGTAACCTTCATTTTATCGGTCCGTGCATTACGGTTTTTGGTTCAGCAAGATTTAAGGAAGATCATATTTATTATAAAAAAGCGATGGAATTTGGTAAGCGCATTTCTGAAATTGGTTTTACAACAATGACTGGTGGTGGCCCGGGAATTATGGAAGCCGCAAATCGCGGCGCTTATGAAAATGGTGGAATGTCAGTGGGCTGCAATATTAAATTACCGTTTGAACAAAAAGCAAATCCATATTTGCATAAATGTGTAACATTTGATTATTTTTTTGTGCGCAAAGCATTGCTTATAAAATATTCTTATGCGTTTGTTTGCATGCCCGGCGGCCTTGGAACAATGGATGAATATTTTGATATACTTACATTAATTCAAACAAAAAGCTTAATACAATTTCCTATTATTTTATTCGGAAAAGAATTTTATAAAGACCTTGAAGAATTAATGGGCGACATGGTAAAACAACAAACTATAAATCCTGAAGATTTGCAGCTTGTTTTAATAACTGATAGCGTTGATGAAGCGATACAACACATTCATACTTACATAACCGCCAACTATACAATCAGGCAGAGAAGAAGAATGTGGTGGTTGTTGGAAAAAAGATAAAAGCGATGTCTTATCTAACTAAATAAGTATTCCACATCTTCTTTGGTAAGCGCTTTTACAAATGAAGTATCATCAGTAATAAGATCTGCGGCCAATGCACGTTTGCGTTCCTGAAGTTTAAGAATTTTGTCTTCAACTGTGTCTTTGCAAATCATGCGATAAGCAAAAATATTTTTTGTTTGACCTATTCGATGTGTTCTGTCAATAGCTTGTTGCTCCACTGCCGGGTTCCACCAGGGATCAACGATATAAACATAATCGGCAGCAGTTAAATTTAAACCAACGCCGCCGGCTTTTAATGATATCAAAAACACACGGCAATTTTCATCTGTCTGGAAACGCTGAATAGCTTTTTCACGATCAATTGGTGAAGTGCTTCCATCGAAATACGCATAATCAATACCCAGTTCCTTCATCTTCTCTTTTATCAATGCAAGCATGCCAAGAAATTGTGAGAATACAAGTGCTTTATGATCGCCAATATTTTCAGAAATTTCTCTTCCTAATTCTTCCAGCTTCACAGAAACATTTGGATATTTTTCTTCATCATTTACAATAGCCGGGCTATCACAAATCTGCCTCAGTTTCATCAAACCCTGCAATATTGTTAGCTGAGATTTATTAGCACCTTTTTCTTCAACAACACCTAAAATTTTATCACGGTAATCGTTGCGGTATGCATCATAAATTTTGCGCTGTTCATCACTCATTTCACAGAACAAAATCATTTCACTTTTTTCAGGAAGATCTTTTGCAACCTGCTCTTTTGTTCTTCTTAAAATAAATGGATATAATAATTTTCGTAAGTGTTCTTTCTGTTCTTTCTCTCCAAATTTATCAATCGGCACAGCAAATTCCTGGCGAAAGAATTCCATGCTTCCCAACATTCCCGGATTTAAAAAATTCATCTGCGCATACATATCAAACGTATTGTTTTGCAAAGGTGTTCCGCTCATGCACAAACGGTTTTTTGCACTTAATAAACTTGCCGCCTTTGTTACTTTGCTTTGCGGATTCTTTATTGCCTGGCTTTCATCAAGTACTACATAATCAAATTCTGTTTCAGTAAATAATTGAATATCACTACGCAATGTGCCATACGTTGTAATTACAACATCTGCGCTTTCAAATAAATTAAGTTGTTGCGAACGTGTGCTGCCATGATGTATGTACCAGGATAAAGACGGAGTGAATTTTTTTATTTCATTTTCCCAGTTAAACATTAATGTTGTTGGGCAAACAACCAGTGATCTTAATTTGCCATGTGTTGCTTTGTAATAATGTAAAAAAGATAAAGCCTGAACAGTTTTGCCTAAACCCATATCATCAGCAAGAATGCCACCCCAGTTTACTTCGCTTAAATAATTCAACCATTGAAAACCTGAAACCTGGTATGGGCGCAATATATGTTCAAGATGTTGTGGCGGTTCAATTTGTTTTACTGTATGATGTTCTTTTAAACGTTCATATTTTTCTTCCAGCTTAAAAAATAATTCTTCTTCATCACGCTGCGCATACAACTCTTCGATAACACCAAAATGATATTTGCTTAATTTAATGTTTCCGGATTTGCCTTCGCCAACTGCAAATAACATTGAATAACGACGAATCCAATCTTCCGGTAAAATGCCAAGTGTTCCATCGGGCAATGGCACAAATTGAAGCTTGTTTGCCAATGCTTTTTTTACATCGGCAACGGTAATTTTTTGTTCGCCAAAATTAATATCAATTTTTGCATCAAACCAATCTGTATTACTGCTTATGAAAATTTTGGTTGATGGTTTTGCTGTATTAAACCTGAATTTCTTCAGCGCATCAAAACCATACACCGGAATATTCATTTCCTTCACGGCATCAGCAAATAAGAAGAACCAGTTATTTTTTAAAACATCATTTCCTTTTAATGCAAGCGTATCTGCATCTGTATGTATAAAAGATGAGTGTAGATTTTCAATCTTTTTTATCAATGATTTTTCAACTTCATCATTGCGATGAATGATAATAAGCTTGCCTGCTGATGAAACAATAATGCGGTCTTTATCTTCCTGCCGCACATCATAACCATTATAATTAAAGAAAGGCTGAAACAAAAGATAGTCGCCTTTTTCTTTAATCATCAAACGCATTTCCGGGCGAATATTTTTCAATTCTTCTTTCTGAATTCCGCTGAACTGAACATCGTATAATTTTGTTAGCGGAAGAATAAATTCGCTTAACTGTTTGCTCCAGGCTTCTTCAGTAATTAGAATTTTGCCGTTAACTAAAAAGCGTTCAGCCAATAAAACATCTTCTGTTTTCTGCCATAAATAAAAAGTATTTTCATGCTGAAAAATTAGCGGCGATGCAATTGCATTTTCTTCAATTGGCACAACACTGTTCAGCAATTTTACCAAACAACGCACTTCATAAACATTGTTGTTATGCGATATGCTAAACTGCGGTTGTACATATTGGTTTGATAAAACAGCCGGTTGAATATTTGCCGTTACAAACGTTTTTTTCGGCGGAAGCATAAAAGCAAAATTGCCTTCACTTATTTCTGAAAATAATTTTTTGTATTTGGGAAGAAGATATTCAATTATCAGATGGCGCGTTTCTTCAGGCAAATCATCATTTTGTTGTGTGATGTTTTCCCAAATGCCGCTGAATGGCGAATTCCGGTTTAAATAACGCGTAACTTCTGACGGCAATAATTTGCGCAAATGCTGGATAAGCATTTTATCGTCTTCATTAAGGTCTTCAGTATTTACAAATTTTGTAAGATCAAGCTTTTCTGTTTTGCTTGTATATTCTTTATTATCATCACTCACGTCACCTTTAATGCCATCGGCTTGTATATAAGGATATTGCTGTGCATCATAACGCAACACAACACCTAATTTTTGTGAGTGTACAGTTACCGGGGCTTTTTCCTCAACCAAAACTTCTTTTTGCACCGGCAGAAAAAAAGGTTTTCTCTCAATGGCAGGTGGCGCAATAATACGTTTTATTGAAGGATCCAGCACACGCAAAAAAGGTTTGCCATCACGATATGTAAATTCAAATTTTCCTTCTAAATCATCTTCGGTTGAGTAACCATACAATGCAAGCAACTTATTTTTATCTCTGTCGCGGTTGCTTATGCTATCAAAAAAAGAAGAACCAAAACTATTGTACAACTGCAGCAACACAATAGTTTTATGTATGCATAAAGGATATTTTGTTTCTGAATTACAATTGCAGCTTGTATCTAAATTTCTTTCATCGTTACGGCGAAATTGCAAGGAAAAATTATTGCCTTCATAATTTAATTCAGCTTTAACTGTATCATTTGCCGCTTCAATAATAGTTGCTTTATTGCCACGCAAAAAATCTTCAGCAATAGATGAAGCATCTGGCGGCGAAAGCATTTTTATTGAACGTATTTCAATCTGCCTTAGTTTAACTACAGTATGTTGTTGCTTGAAATCTGTATCTGTTTCACCTAATTGATTATTATCAATTAATTCCTGCAGGCGAAATAATGCGGCGGCTTCATGGCGGCAAATATCGCCAAGATTATATGGGCAACTACAGCGCAGCGAAAGGGTTTGAACATTATTATAACGGCTTAAATAAACTTTATTATACGTGTTATACGAATCATCTCTTACCCTGAAAACGATGGCAGCCATCAGCTCATCATTTTCAATTATTTCAACATAACCGGAAGAGAATATTTTTTTGCCTCTGCGTATAACCTCATCAGTACCGTTGTTGTAGATGTATTTAATTAAATGTGGTAAAGCCAATCTAATGTATGATTTATGATTTCAGAAGTATGATTCAAAAAAAAGCCAACTGCAAAAATAAATCATTGCAATGAGTAAATGAAACCTATTGAAACGTTAATAATCAGTTTAGATTAGATTACGATGAGTGCGCCCTCTTTATACTGCGGCAAAACATTAGCAACATCAGGCGTTACACAATATTCAAGATCTTTTTCAAGTCCGAAAGCAGCCAGGCGGTGCCAGTGCGTAGTATTTCTGATGAAAGAATAAAGGTCTTTGCAATGTAACTGGTACATGTCTTCTGCCATTAAACTACTATCGCAATGAATGGTAAAATATTTTTTTATTTTACTGATAACAGCGCCTGCAAACAAAGTGTCTTCCAAATTAAACCTGTCTTTCCAGGCAGAGCAACCAAGAATAATATTTTTGTTTGATGAAGCAAGATGATTGCACACGGCAGATAAATTTGGAAAGGAACCAGTAACAACTTCTGCAGCATCTTTATCCAAAGCCATGTGCAAAAGCCTTGTGCCATTTGTTGTAGTAAGAACTAATGTTTTTCCTTCAATAAAATTACGTGGATATTCTGCAGGAGAATTACCATGCTGCAACCCTTCGATTATTTTTCCATCACGCTCACCCGCTGTAATAGCATTTAGTTTTTTTCCAATTGCAATACAATCTTCTACATCCGCAACAGGAATAACTTTTGTTGCGCCGTTAAATAAAGCCGTTGTAATGGTTGATGTGGCACGGAAAACATCAATAATAACAACAATGCTATCGGCAACATCATATAAATCTAAAAGGCGCGGAGAAAGTAATGTGTGCAAAAAATTTTTTTGCTGCATGGCGGCAAAGTAAAGCCTATCCTAAATCCTTTCCAAAGGAAAGGACTTTAGCTTCTAAAAATTTAAATGTTAAGTTAAGTGTAAGAATTTCGAAGTAAACCACTCTCTTTTGGAGAGGGGTTTGGGGAGAGGCTGCAATTCTTTTATCTTGCAGCCCTCAAAATTTTTTTATGGAATACAGCAAGCTTGTTTCAGTTACAGGATTACCTGGGTTATATGAATTGATAGCCAGCAAAAATGATGGCGCTATTGTACGTTCGCTTGATGATAAAAGCACGCGCTTTGTTTCATCACGCATACATAACTTTTCACATTTGGAAAGTATTGAAGTATATACTGAAGCCGATAATGTGAATTTGGTTGACGTTTTCAATGCTATGCAAAGCAGCACCGAAACATTACCCGACGAAAAAAATGCCGATGCAGTAAAAAAGTATTTTAAAGCAGTATATCCAACCATGGATTTTGACAGAGTTTATTCAAGTGATATGAAAAAAATGGTAAAATGGTTTGATGTATTAAAGAAAAATGATGTTGAAATAAAGTTAAGTGAAGAACCAGAAGAAGAAGAAATAGCAGAACCGGTTGAAGAAGTGGCAGAAGTAAATCCGGAAGAAAAGACATCAACAAAAGCAGAAAAAAAATCAGAACAAAAAGAACCTGGAACAGAAGCTAAAGCCGCCGAGCCTAAAAAAGCAAAAGCAGCAAAGGCAAAGAAAGCAGAACCTGTTACTAATGCAGAAGATGCACCTGTTGAAACCGAAACAAAAGCTGCGAAGAAAAAAAGTACAAAGAAGTAATAGTGAGTTTGAACTCGCTATTGTTTTATTTTATTTTAAATTTTGAATTAGAACATGCAAGTAACCGCAGAGATAAAGAAGATTAAACGCATTTTTACTCCCGACGATTTTAAAGTAACAACGTGGGAAACATTAGAACCCTTTTTTAAAAATTTACTTGAAAGAAAGATTGATTCGCAACATGACCTTGAATATTGGCTGAAAGAGATGAGCGAGCTGGAAGCGGTTGTAAGTGAAGATGCTTGCTGGCGTCAAATAAGAATGACGTGCGATACAACTGATAAATCGCTGGAAGAAGCATTTACTTATTTCTGCATGGAAATTCAGCCTAAACTGCAACCGTATGCAGATGCGTTGAATAAAAAGCTTATCAATTCACTCTTTACAAAAGAACTTAATAAAGAAAAATATTTTACTTACCTGCGTAGCGTAAAAAAGAATATTGAATTATTTCGCGAAGCAAATATTCCATTGCAGGCAGAGTTAAGTGTAATGCAACAACAATTTGGCGTAATAAGCGGCGGAATGACGGTTGAAGTAAAAGGTAAGGAATACACTTTACAACAAGCATCTAAATTTTTGTTGGAACACGATCGCAATTTGCGTGAAGAAGTCTATCGCAAAATCCAGGAACGCAGAAAGCAAGATAAAGATGCATTGAATGATCTTTATACGAAACTTATTGGATTGCGTGATAAAGTTGCGAAGAATGCAGGCTTTGAAAATTACCGCGATTATAAGTTTGTTGAAATGGGCCGTTTCGATTATACAAAAGAAGATTGCTTTAAATTTCATGAAGCCGTAAAACTGCATGTGTTGCCATTGGTTGAAAAAATCAATCAACAGAAAAAAGAAAAATTAGGTCTTGATACATTAAGGCCGTGGGATACAGAAGCAGAACCCGAAAATGTTAAACCATTGCATCCTTTTAATACAGGTAAAGAGTTATTGGAAAAATCAGAAAAATGCTTTCAAGAGCTTAATCCTTTTTTTGCTGATTGTTTAAAAAAGATGAATGAGCTTGGTCATCTTGATTTGGAAAGCCGTAAAGGC
>JBDUBY010000018.1:0-1942 GCA_040003735.1 Parafilimonas sp. | reverse complement strand
TAATATGCAATAATAGCAACTGATTTTATCTTTCAAATTTAAATACTCTTCTTTCCAATTCATAGTTGTATTTAACAAATGGCGGTTTTGATTTTATAATCTACAGAATTCGTTCAATTAAGATATTACAGGTAATACTTTATTGATTAACTTAAATTAATTTTCAAACCAAGATATGTATAAAGCTGCTTCAATTTTTATTACCTGTATATTATTCATTTCATGTTCATCCCCCACAATAGTAAATCAAAAAACTATTGGCGGTAATGATAAAGATGAGCCACAATCAATGTGCTTAACAAATGACGGAGGATTTATAGTTGCAGGCAATTCTTTTTCTCAAAAAAGCGGTGAAAAGCTCACGGACAACCGGGGATTTATTTACAGTGATTATTGGATAATAAAATTTAATGCAGATGGAAACATACAATGGCAAAAAACAATCGGTGGTGATAATTTAGATTTCGCAAGATCTATTGTACAAACAAGTGATGGAGGTTATATTATTGCGGGCGAATCAGAGTCTGATGTTTCGGGAGATAAAACTGAAAATTGCAGAGGCAGTTCAGATATTTGGGTAGTAAAAATTGACAGTATTGGTAATGTGATGTGGGATAAAACTTTTGGTGGAAGCAGCACGGAAATTTGCACTGCTATAAAACAAACAAAATATGGAGAATACATTATTGCAGGAGCATCGAATTCTAATATTTCAGGTGAAAAATCACAAAACTGTCATGGTGATTTTGACTTCTGGGTACTAAAACTTAACAACAGAGGAAATCTTGAATGGGACAAAACAATTGGCGGAAATAATTTTGAATATTGCGGCGCAATGGAACTTGCTGATGATGGCGCCGTTGTTTGCGGAACCACAGCTTCAGACAATACACTTGGAAAAATGAAAATTCATCCAGGCTGTTTTGTTGCAAAACTTGACATTAATGGAAACCTGCAATGGGAAAAAGTTTTTCGTAACTGGGGAATGTTTCTTGGAATAAGCAGAACTACTGACAATGATTTCGTTTTATCGGGTTTTTGCGATTCGGCTAAAGGTCATATTTGGATAGTAAAGATTGATAATAGGGGGGAAAATTATGGGATAAAACTATTGGAGGAATGGGTAATGAACAACCACGATGTATAAAGCAAACAGTTGATGGAGGTTATATTGTTGGCAGCACGTCAAACTCAGAAATGACAGGTGATAAAACAGATAGCTGCCACGGTGTTGTTGATTTTTGGATAATAAAATTGGATAAGTCAGGCAAGATTGAATGGGATAAAACTATTGGTGGAAATGATTATGATGCAGTGCAGGGAATTGAAGAAATTAAAAAAAATCATTTTATTATTACAGGCATTTCCAGATCTGGAAAGAACGGAGATAAAACTGATACATCAAGAGGTGAAGCAGATTACTGGATCGTTTATTTGAATAAGTAAAAATTTAATATTCATTAAATCTAAGTATAATATTTGTTCCGCATAATTTGTTGTTTTCATCTTTCTTATCAGTTATTTGAATACTTGCATTTCGTTCATTCAATAAATTATCAAGATCAAGTCTTGCCTGCGTTAAACGCTCTCCTTTAGATTCATGAGCTGAAGATTCAATTAAGAATTTATTTTGCTTCGATACATCCCTGCCAATACCATCATCGTCTATAATACATTGTATTTGATGATCAGTTCTGTTAACAATTACTGTTACAGTGCCGCCATCTTCTTTAGGCATAATGCCATGCCAGATTGCATTTTCTATAAAAGGCTGTAAAATAAGTGCAGGCACTTTGATGGATTTTAGGTCGAGCACTTCATCAATTTTAAAAATGTAATTGAATTTATTTACAAAGCGCATACTTTCTAATTGTGTATATAAACGGCAGGTTTCAATTTCATCAAATAAACTAATTTCTCTTTTGTCTGAATTTTGAAAAAC
>JBDUBY010000209.1:0-1952 GCA_040003735.1 Parafilimonas sp. | reverse complement strand
CAAAAAGAGCAATTGATAAAAGGCTGGAAACGCGCAATAAAAACAGCGCAGGTTTGGAGTGAGGAGTAAAAAGTTACCGATACATATTTATTGCATAATTTTTTTAAAATCTTTAATCATGAAACCGTTTAAACTCTCCTCATTTATTCTGTTCGGTTTAGTGTCTTTATTTTCTTGCAGAAAAGATGAAGCTGCAAAAAAAATTACTACTTACAATAAAAGTGAATCAGTATCTAGTTTAAATTTTCCTTTGATTGTTGCATCAAGTGATAAAAGCACTAATATAATTAATGCAATAAATGGAAATGTTATTAACTATTATTCGTTTTTGGGTGACTTGAATGGCAATCAATCACAATCACCACTATTTACTGACACCTTAATAATTAATTTTTTTGGAAATAGTGTGTTTGCTATGCGCATAAAAGATAGCACTATAAAATGGAAAACAATTTTGAATGCAGGTTTTAGTGGTAATGGTTATCAATACACATCTTACTCTTGTATAAATAATAAATTAGTCATGTTTTATAGTGAGCTCAATTTATTCAGGCATCAATATGGTGTGTATGGCTTAAATCTTTCAAATGGAAAAATTGAATGGGTCAATAAAGATTTTATTGGCTCTGTTTCAATTCCTGCTTATGCAAATAATACGCTTGTAATTAATGGGTATGAGTTTATTTCTTTATTAGGATATATGTATGCAATTGATGCTACTACAGGAAAAACGAAATGGAAAATAATTGATTCATCTCGTGTTGCTCCAGCCTGCATCGATGGAAATAAATTTTATTATGCAGCAAGAACTGATAATTTAAACGGCAGTTTAGATACATTGTTTTCAAGAAATGTCGCAGATGGTTCGCTAAATTGGAAAAGAACTATACCTTCTATTTATGTTAATCATTCAACACCTTTAGTTTCCGGAAATTACCTTTATATTAATTTGGGAAATGAACTGCTTTGTGCTGATAAAAATACAGGTGCAACGATTTGGGAATTTAAAATGTCAGAACCCAATTACACTTTTTCTGCACCATATTTTTATGATGATAAAGTGTTTATAAATGAAATTTATAGTGCAACATCTTATTTAATTTCCATCAATGCAATTAATGGTAAAAAGATATGGGCGAGAAAACTTCCGACAACCACATTTACTGATGGCCCTGTTGTGATGAACAACACTGTTTACTTAAGAGATGGATCAAATATAGATGCTTTTGATCCTGTTTCAGGCGCATTAATTTTTAAAACACCAACTAAATATTATCAAACAGCAAACCCGGCATATAGCCCAACTTTTGTAGATGCAAATGGTAATATGGTATATTCAACTGAAAGTGGTATGCATTAAGCTAAGTCCGCAGCAATCAATTCTGCAATGTCCATCACTTTTACATCATCTTCTTTTTCTTTATTTTTTACGCCATCGGTAAGCATAGTATTGCAATAAGGGCAAGCGGCCGCAATAATATTTGCGCCTGTGTTTATAGCTTCTTCGCTGCGTTCAAAATTTATACGCGTTGTACCTTTTTCTTCTTCTTTCCACATTTGTGCGCCACCAGCGCCACAACATAAACCATTGCTGCGGCAGCGTTTCATCTCAATTAATTCGGCATCTAATAACTCAAGTATTTTGCGTGGCGCTTCATAAATATTATTGGCCCGGCCAAGGTAGCAGCTATCGTGATATGTAATTTTCTTTCCTTTAAAACTGCCGCCTTCTTTTAATTTTATTCTGCCTTCATTAATTAACTGTTGTAAAAATGTTGTGTGATGAATTACCTCATAATTGCCACCCAATTCAGGATATTCATTCTTAAAAATATTAAAGCAATGCGGGCAGGCTGTTACAATTTTTTTGATGCCATATCCATTTAAAATTTGAATATTATTATATGCCATCATCTGGAACAAAAATTCATTGCCAGACCTGCGTGCAGGAT
>JBDUBY010000078.1:0-6490 GCA_040003735.1 Parafilimonas sp. | reverse complement strand
AACCTAATAATAACTTACATTTAATTCACATTATTTCAATAGATGTTTATTAAAATTTTGCCCTGTGAAAAAAAAACACCATTACAATTTATCGCTTGCTACAAAAAACAATTTCCAGGTAATTTTAAACATCTACTTTTTTGTGTAAGTTTTTTTGTAAACGCCAATACTTTTTAATGTAAGTGATTTCCATTGCGGCGGCATTGCAGTTTTTATTTGTGTAATGCCTTGCGGCGTAATATCAAGGCCACCAAAACCCATTAGTACAGCTTGCAAAATGCCACCAGCTCCTGTCGCAAAATAAGGGTTAGTGCCACCTTTTGTTTCTGCTATAACCCTGAATGGCGAAAGCAAATTTGGCTCGTATGCTTCTTTAAACCAATGATACGCTTTTGCGCCATCGCCCAATCTTGAATACAGTAAAGCAAATATTCCCTGCGTCATTGCAGGTGTTCCTTCATTGGGAACACGCTGGCTATAAAACTCAAGATCTTTTCGAATTTGCATTGTGTCTGTTATAGTTTTTAAAGGATAAGCAAGAAGATTTACATCAGCCTGTTTTATACCTGTGTCTTTATATCCGGCATATTCCTGCGTTATTCCATTTGCCATTTTTAAGATAGGAATATTGTCCGCAACATTCTGCCAGTCATCGTTTGCTTTTATATTTAAAATATTTGCAGCCATGATTGCTGATTTTAAATTGCTGATTGCCGCCGCATTGGTGAAAGCATTGTTGTCAACGTTCTCAGCCCATTCATCTGCTGCTACAACATTATTTATATCGTAATGATGCGGCCCGTTTCTTTCAACGCGGCTTGCCCAAAAATCTGAAGTTGAAGAAAGTATTGGCCAGCCTTTTTCGCGAAGCCAGTTTGTATCTTGTGTAACGCAATAATAATTCCATGCAGCCAGGCCAACATCAGCAGTTATGTGATGTTCAAACGGACCGCTTAATGCCCACACAGGCGTTTCTTCAACGCCGGTTTCAGCGCTTTCCCATGGAAACATTGCTCCTTTATATCCATGTGAAAATGCATTGCGTTTCGCTTCATCCAAACGATTGAAACGATAATCAATCATATTCTTTGCAAGCTCAGGATGCATCACTAACAATGCAGGGAACATCCATAAATCAGCATCCCAAAAAACATGACCATTATAACCCAAACCACTTAATCCCATTGGTGATAATGAATAGCCTGTACCTTCTCTTGTAAAGGAATACAAATGATATAACATGCTGTGCACATCCTGTTGAGATTGCGGATCACCATCAATTATTATATCACTCGTCCATAAACTATCCCATGCTTTGTTATGAAAATTTATCAATCTTTCTTTCCCTTCAAGTTTTGCAAATATGGTCATGCGTTCAGCTTCGTTCAGCGGATCCGCATGTTGCGCTGATGTAATTGATGAACCTGCAACAGAATAATTATAAGATGTTCCTGCTTTAATTGTTTTTGAAAACTTCATCAAATGCATATTATTATCCCACATTTCATGAATCACTTTTGGCTCGCTGCCATGTGGCTCATCAAACAAAAAAGTATTTGATGCGCACATTAATAATTTTCCTGTCGGTGATTTTGCAGATGAGGTAAGCAACGAAATGGTAACATGTGGCCGGTCAATTTCATTATAATAGTTTTCTACATCGCGCAACGCATCAGGCGCTTCCATTACACTTGCAGCCGTTACATTAATATCTTTTTTTGCTGTGATGGTTACATTCATTAAAACAGTAAAAGGCAAATGCCGCAAGGCGTAATAAGTATATTGAACGGAAGCTTTATCACTATAATCAAAGCTTGTAGTAAATGATGCATGACGCATATCTAACTGCTGTTTGAAATTTGTTACTGACGCTGCATCCAGTCTTTTTCCATCAATCTCTAAATACATATTTAAAAGATTGAAGCTGCGTAAAAAATTACTTACTCTTCCTCTTCCATATAAATCATAAGCACCGGCAAGTACTACATCTTTTACTTTAAATGGTTCAGGCGATGAAACAATGCCGATCATTCCGTTGGCAACTGTAATTCCATAATAATTTGATGGATCAATCTTATCTGCTTTAATGATCCATGGATCTTGTGAAAACGAATAATGAATAATGAATAAAGAAACAATGCAGGCAATAATCTTTTTCATACAGATGGTTGATGAAATGAAAATTAAATTTATGAGAATGCAATATTAATTGTAAGCAGCAATAATATTTAAAACAACAATTTGTTAGTTAGAAGGCAACGTGCTGTCGGGAACATTTATCGGGCCTTTAGCGTTGGTAATTGTCCAGTGACTAAAATCCTGGTCGGCAGTAAGGCCGGTACCATCAATACTTTCATCAGGCTTGCGTATATGCACCGGAACTGTTGTATAAATTAACTGCTTATCCTGATCCCACCACAATTCTTCGCAACGCAAAGTATCTCCATCTACATTAAATACAACAACACTATCGCGCAAAAAAACCAACTGCTTATTCTTATAATATAAACCGTATTTAGCAAACAACTTACTCTGAATATTCTGAAGGCTGTCGTAAAAATCTACATGCAAAGATTTTGGGTATTCTATTTTTGGTGTATCATTTTGCATCATTATCATTAATGGCGCTGTAAGCTTTGCTTTTACACTGCCTTGTTGGCTTAAAAAACTTACAACATCAGTAGCTTTATCTACAGGTGCTTTCTTCTTTGCAAGATCTTGTACTTCCTGGTAATTGTTGTGGCAACCACATACAAAAAAGCAGCCGGTAATTGCGACTGCCTTTAATAAGTTTATATGCAGATTTCGCCTAATCATATTTGCGTTTGATAAACCAAATATCGCTTAAAGATAAACCGAGTGAAAATTTAAAAAAGTTTTCGGTGACATTATTAACACCAGTTCCTCTTTTTCCAAATTCTATTGCAGTATTTATTTTGGTGAACTGGTTATCATAAGAATGAAATTTCCTTAAATTAAATGTGTAGCCTAATGTGTAAGCATGAACTTTATAACCATTGCCATCAGCATTTATATAATCTTTTCCTGTATAATATCCAACGCTGTATGTACCTGAGCTGAAAATACTTTTGCCTGTAAAAGGGCTGGGCGTAAACTCAGCACCTACACGAACCATCCAGCTATCATTTACCTTGTCTGGCTGTCCATAATACAAATATTTTGACCATTGTTGAAAACTATAATCTGCACCAATGCCCCATTTCTTTACATAAAACGGACCATTGGTAAGCATTTTATTGATCATAAAACCGCCATTAAAACTAAGCGGAACATTAATTTTACCACGAACGCCAACTGTTTTGCTAACGCTATCTATAGGTATGATGCCACCATTGTTATCGTAACTAAAAGTTTCTCTTGTGATATCTCTGGAAGCTGTAAGATCTTGTTCTAACGTACCGGATGCGCCTAACGCAAGCACATATGAGCTTTTAATTTTGGAAAGCGGATCTGTTGTTTCTTTAAAAGTGAAACTTGCCATTATCCCGGGATTTAAAAATAAACCCCAAAAATGTGCAGTGTCTGTTGAATTAGAACGATACCAGTTTTCATAAGAACTATCTGAGGGGAAATCAATTTTTGTGCTTATATATTTTGCGCCCCATTCATAACCTGCATTAAAACCAATGCTGAAACTATTTCTTGGCTTGTCCCTGTTTTTAAGCTTGTCTGTATTTCTCCATGTTTTGCCTAAACCAAAAAACACCTGATTTAAGCTGCCATTACCTTCATACAATTGGTGTAAGCTATCTGTTTTACCAATACTGTCATATACTATTCTTCCACCCTGGTCAATGCTGTAATTTATTCTTGTTGATGGCCTCAATCCAAAAACCAAACCCAGTCCTTTTTTATTTAAAGGAAGGCCTAATTGCAGGTAAGAAGGCAACAGGTTTGTTGATTTATATTTTTCGACAGGATTAGCGCTTAATAATGTACGCGAATCAACGCTTAACCCAAAATCGTAAGTAACAAGACCAAGCGAACCATAGCTTGCAGGGTTATATGTATTAACAGCTTGTGTGCTTGTATATGCTGCGCTGATGCCGCCCATTCCGCGGTTAACTATATTTTGCTGGGGATAGATATCGCCTAAGCCATATCTTGAAAATGGAGAATTTTCCTGGCTGTATGCAATTATAGAAATAAAGAACAGAGCAACACAGAAAAAGAAATATTTAGCCATTGGTTTCACTAAGTGCATACAAACCTTTAAATATTAATTGAGGGTTTGCAAATATCTTGTTTTTGAGCAGCGGCACAAAAAAGCGCATATCGCCACCGGTTAAATGCACGTTAAAGTTGCCATATCGCAACGCATATTCATCAATAATTCCATCCATTTCTTTCGCAATACCTAATATAACGCCGCTTTGCAAATTTGTTTTTGTATCGTAACCAACAAGCGGAAAATTTAAATCTGCAGTTACCAGCGGAAGTTTTGCAGTAAACTCTTGCATTGACCTGAACCGCATTTCGAGACCCGGCGAAATTGAACCGCCTAAAAATTCATGAAACTTATTTACGAAATTATATGTGATGCATGAACCTAAACCAATAACTAAATTATGTTGCTGCGGATAAAAATAAACTGCTGCTGCTACCAACGCTAATCTGTCAGCACCAATAGTTTCAGGTTTACCAACCGGTGTAGTAAAAGGCAATTTAGATTGATCACTGAGTTTATGAAATTTTGTTTTTGATGCAAGCAATGTTTCAATTTCAGGATTATGATTTATTACAGATGATAGAATTGATCTTGAGGGTTTTGTTTCGATGATAATATTTTCAATGGCTGATGTATTGTCATCATCAAGTACAAATTCTTTTTGTAATTCTTTGCCACTAAACAGTGCGCATTTTAAACGTGTATTTCCAAAATCGAAGCAGAGCGTTGTTTGCATGAATTATATTTTGCCTGAATTAAAATCAAAACCTTTCAATTCTTTAAAATGACCGTTTAACTGGATTTTCTTTTTTAAGTTTTCGATACCTGCAGCCATCGGTATAATTTTTTTTAAATGAAGACGCAAATATTCAATACGCTGATCTTCGCGCAGCAAACAAAGCATTTCATATTCTTCCTGCAATGAAAGGCCTGCGTGATGTGCAATATCATAACTATTTAATGCTTCATCAGGTTTATCAAATGGCTTATCCACATGCAATAAATTATGTAACTCACGAATGCCATCAACTATTTTTTGCAAATGTTTATTTGTGCTGTCATTATCATTTTCCAAATGTTTTACAATGGCGCCACTGTATAATTTTGCGGGCACCGCATCTATTATTTCAAGCACTTTATATATGCCTGCACCTTTTGTACTAACATCCATTCTGCCATCATCATATTGCTTCGCAATTTCTGTGATCTGTAACAAAGTACCTGTTTCAGAAATTTGATTTTTTATAACGGGCGGAATGCCGAATGGCTTTTTATCTTTATAACAATCACTTATTAATTGTTTATACCTGTCTTCAAAAACATGCAGGTTTACTTTTTCTCCGGGAAATACAACAATCTCTAATGGAAATATCGGAATGAAGTTTGTCATCTTCACAAATGTACAAATGATGTATGAAGTGAGATGGCTACTTTTGATACGTTAACAATACTGTAGTATGAAAATTTCAGGTTTTACCATTATAAAAAATGCAGTAAAAAATGATTACCCGATTGTTGAAGCCATCACTTCTATTTTGCCTGTTGTTGATGAAATGATTGTATTGGTTGGAGATAGTGAAGACGAAACAGAAGCGTTAATAAAATCCATTCCTTCACCTAAAATAAAAATATTTAATTCAGTTTGGGATGCAACAATTAATGAAGGCGGAAAGATATTGGCTGTTGAAACAGACAAGGCATTTGCATTAATTGATAAAGAAAGTGATTGGGCATTTTATATCCAGGCTGATGAAGCCGTGCATGAAAAATATCACGCAGAAATTTTAAAAACTGCACAACGATATAAAGACGATAAAGCGGTTGATGGTTTAGTTTTTAAATACCTGCATTTTTATGGAAGTTATGATTATGTTGGCGACAGCCGCAAATGGTATAACAAAGAAGTGCGCATTATAAAAAATGATAAAACTATAAGCGCTTTCCGTGATGCACAAGGCTTTCGCAGAGATGGAAAGAAGTTAATGGTGAAACCTGTAGATGCTTATGTGTTTCATTATGGCTGGGTGAAAAATCCTAAACTGATGCAACAAAAAATAAAGAACTCAATAAATCTTTGGCAGGAAAATAAAGATGCATTGCCCGTTCTTGAAAGTAATGATGTATTTGATTATTCTGAGTTTGATTCGCTGCAAAAATTTAAAGGCACGCATCCTGAAACAATGTTGCCGCGTATTGCAAAACAAAACTGGAAAATTGAACTCAACATCAGGCAAAAAAAATTCTCGGCAAAAGATCGCTTTTTATATTGGTATGAAAAACTTACCGGCAAACGTTTATTTA
>JBDUBY010000392.1:0-1961 GCA_040003735.1 Parafilimonas sp. | reverse complement strand
AATCCTGATGTTACCGAGAAAAATCCGCATCACACGCTTGGAATGGTTATAAACAGTTATGCTTATACCATTTATACGTACATGTCAAACATTACGGCTGCAACCACAAATGAATATGTAAATATTATTGATCTTTCCATCGGCGGCATTACACCAGAAAAGAATGAAGACCTTTTAAAATACCTTATTAATTTATATATTCAGTCTGATCTTGAAGATCATAATAAAGTTGCCGACAGCACCATTGCATTTATAGATAGCAGACTTGTTGGCGTATCGCAAAATTTAAGCAATGTTGACAGTGATATAGAATCTTTTAAAAAGAAAAATAAACTTACAGATCTTACCAACGATGCAAATGAATTGTTGCAAACAAGCACTACTGTAAATCAAAGCATGGCTGATAAGCAGGTGCAGTATAGAGTGGTTGATGATCTTGAAGGTTATTTGCAGGATAACCGCAATAATACGCGTATCATGCCAACAACAGCTCCTATTCAGGATCCGGCTTTTGTGCAAACACTTGATAAATATAATTCTCTTCAGCTACAGCGCCAGGCGAGCTTGCAAACTTCAACTGAAAATAATCCAACCGTTAAAAGTATTGATATCCAGCTTGGGCAATTGCGTGGTGATTTATTAAGTATGATGAGAACTTATAAAAAAGGCATCAATACTGAACAAAACGATTTAGTATCCCGCAATGCACAGATGCAGGGCTCCATTCAAAAAGTGCCGACACAACAGCGCGTTTTTCTTGATTATACAAGAAGGCAAAATGTTTTACAAGGCCTTTATACTTACTTGTTGCAAACACGCGAGCAAACAGCAATTTCTAAAACCAACAGCATAGCGCCAATACGCATTATTGACGAACCTATAAGAGCGCCATTACCATATTTTCCAAGTGTAATAATAATAATTGCAGGCGTTATTTTCCTTACACTTCTCATTCCATCAGTAGTAATATTTATGCGTGAATTATTAAACAAGCGCGTAATGACTACTGATGATATAAACAATTTTACCAACGTGCCGGTTGTTGCGGGCATCAGTCACAATAAGAACAAACAAAAACTTATTGCCAAAGATTCAAACCCTGAAATTGCTGAGCAGTTTAGAACACTTAGAACAAATCTGCAATTCTTAATGCCTGATGTTTCTGAAAAAGTTTTAATGACAACTTCAAGCATGGGTGGTGAAGGGAAATCGTTTATAGCAACTAATCTTGCATACATGCTTGCATTGTCAGGAAAAAGAGTGTTGTTAATGGAAATGGATCTGCGCAAACCGCGTATATCTTCAGCATTAAACATAGAAAATATAAATGGTTATTCTGACTATATCGTTTCTGATATGAAGGTTAAAGATCTTGTTAAGCCTTCTGGTATTGACCCCAATCTATACATTGTTAATTCAGGAACAATTCCTCCCAATCCTGCCGAGTTGCTGGCGCACGAAAAAACCCAACAGCTTATCAGCCAGTTAAAAAATGAATTTGATTATATAATAATTGATTCACCTGCTATTGGCCTTGTAGGAGATTCTTTAATACTGAGTAAATATGCTGACATGGTTTTATATGTAGTTCGCCAGCGTGTTACTTACAAGAAACAAATTAATATTATACAAGGTCTTGCAAACGAAAGAAAGTTTAAAAGAATGGATGTTATTTTCAATGACATTAAATCATTACCGGGTTATGGTTACGGCTATGGTTACAGGCATGGCTCAGCGGCGTATTATGATAATGCTAAAAGGCCTTTCTTTAAAAGAATATTCAGCAGGAAGAGAACAAGCGAAATTTAATATACTTTACCATTAACATTGTGCCATAAGGTTATGGGTAAACCCAAACTTATGGCACAATCATTATAATAAGTTCCTGGTTTAATTATGCTTAAAAAGAAACAGGTTATACAATCGGGTGCGTGGCAAATGCTTAATGTAAGCGTAAAAGT
>JBDUBY010000286.1:0-6508 GCA_040003735.1 Parafilimonas sp. | reverse complement strand
TCTTTTTGATCAAGCCAAAAATCGTTAAACATATCTGACTTGTTGCCACACGGCGCTATCACAATATTTTGCATGATTGGTTTATTTTTTCTGGAGCTTACAGTAATGGTTTGCGTTTACAAAATATAATTACTATTTCGCCTTCAAATTAAAGCAAATTCCTTTTTAGAATAGCTTTTTACTGTAAGTTTGAAATGTTAGTTACAAATTATAATACAAAAATTGAAACTGCCTTTCTCATCTTATTGGATACGTTCAGCTTTCTATACAATTCTGCAACGATTTTCACTTACATTTTTTGGGTTAATAAATTTTATGATCCTTGTGCGTTCATTCTCGCACACCGAAATGGGTATTTGGGCATTGTTTCTAACGTTTACTTCAATTTTTGAAGCTACAAAAAGCGGCTTGCTAAAAAATGCTCATGTAAGGTATGTTAGCAGCTCAAACAGCGAAGATGAAAAAGTGGTTATTGCATCTTCTTCTTTAATTATAAATTTAATTGTAAGCCTGCTTTTTATAATTTTTATCGTGTTTTTTTCAGGCTGGATAAGTGTTGAATTAAATGCAGGTACTGCTTTATCATCTGTGCTATTATGGTTTATTCCCGGTATTTTAAGTATGATTTTCTTTTCACATCTTGAAGCCATTCAGCAATCTTTCCTGGATTTTAAAGGCATATTTGCGGGCTATCTTGTAAGGCAATCAACTTTTTTTATTTTGATTGTAATACAGTTGCTTTCCAAGCAACATTTTTCTTTGAATATTCTTGCCTTATATCAATTTATAAGCATTTTAAGCGGCACGATAACGTTATACATTTTTACAAGAAAATACTTAGTGAATAAATTTCAGCCAACAGTTAAATGGGTTAAAACAATTCTTGGTTATGGCGGATATATTTTTGGTTCCGGAATAATGGCAAACATTTATTCTAATGTGGACCAGCTTATGACGGCAAAATTTATTTCAAGTGGTTCCGTATCTTTTTATAATACCGCATCGCGAATAAATGGTTTAGTAGATATTCCATCGTATGCGGCTGCAGATATTCTTTTTCCCAAAAGTGCAAAGGCTTCAGTTGAAGAAGGCAAAGTTAAAGTGCAATATCTATATGAAAGAATGGTTGCCATTTTGCTTTCATTTACTATTCCGGCGGCTATTTTTATCATTTTATTTCCATCATTTGTTATAACTATTGTTGCAGGAAGTTCATATATTAAGGCAGCGCCCATTTTACAATTATATATGCTTACAGGTTTGTTGCGGCCCATGCAAAACCAGGCTGCAAATCTTTTGAATTCAATTAATAAACCATCTTTATGCTTTTGGATAAATACATTAGGGCTTGCAGAAACATTAATAATTAACTATGTATGCCTTAGTTATTTTGGATTTTATGGTGCAGCAATTGGAACACTTATTTCTTCTGTAATCGGCACAATTTTCTGGTATTTTCTTATGAAGAAGCAAATTGGCGCAAAGGTTTCTAATATTGCAGGTTATATGGCCGACTTTTACAAAACATCATATATACAGGTAAGAACATTATTTAATAAGCAGAGAAACGCTGCCTGATAATTATGCGAATCGCGCATCTTATACTTGCACATAAAAATCCAATGCAACTGCAAATGTTGTTACAGGCGTTGCAGCATGATGCTTTTCATTTTTATATTCATATAGATCAAAAAACAAACGCTGAACCGTTTAAATATTTAGTTAACAATACAAATGTTTTTTTAATAAAGAAAAGAGCCAAAATTTATTGGGCAGGTTATGGAACTATCCAGGCAACTATAAATGGGTTTGAAGAAATCCCACTTAGTGATTACGACTATGTAAATGTTATTTCTGCGCAGGATTTTCCTGTTAAACCTGCTGAAGAAATTTACAATTATATTTTACAAAGAAACGGTACTGAATTTATCACTTGTCTTTCTATAGAAACTGAATGGCCAATTGCGCCACGGGTTAAAAGATATCATTTAATTAATTGGCGATTTCCAGGAAAATATAAGCTTGAAAGTTTAGTAAATTTCATTCTGCCTAAAAGAAATTTTCCATTAGATTATAAAATTGTTGGCAGAGCAAATTGGTTTACACTTACTACAAAAGCTATTAAATATAGTCTTGATTTTTTGGGAAGAAATCCTGCAGTCATTCAATATTTTAAATATTGTTGGGGCGCAGATGAGTTTATATTTTCAACAATTTTATATAACTCTTCGTTTAAAAATGAAATTGCTGATAACTTGATTTATGTAGATTGGAGCGGTGGCAAAGCACATCCGAAAATTTTAACTGTTGATGATTATGAAGCCATTAAATCTTCTGCAAAATTATTTGCAAGAAAATTTGATATGGAAACAGATTCAGCAATTTTAAAAATGCTTCAGGATTTAATTGGCAAGCAAATAAAATAACTCCGCAATAGATTATGTCATTTCTAAAACAATTTTTGCTATTTCTTATTCTTATAATAATAATAAGTTTTGCTGATTATTATTATATGGGAACTGGCACTATTGGTATTGATGATGGAAATATTTTTCTAAACTATGCACAACATATTGCACATGGCGATGGTTTTGTTTTTAATACACATGGTGAAAGGGTAGAGGGATTTACTTCTTTGTTATGGGTGTTGGTTTGCGCTTTTTCTTTTTTAATTACAGCACATCCTGAAATATTGTTGATGTGTCTTTCGTGCCTGCTTACTGCGTTTACAATAACCATTATTTACAGAACAATTAAAAAAGATATACAGGATTTACATACTGCATTTTCAAAATATTTTTTTTTGATCTACTGCGCATTTATTATTTGCATAGGCCCATCATACGTTGCCTGGAGCGTTTTAAGTTTAATGGAAAACGCATTGTGGAATTTCATTTTTACACTGTTGATAATTTTAATTGCAAAAACTGTTGAGCCAAATCCAGTATCAGTTTCTAAAAAAGCAGCAATTATTTTACTGGGTTGTTTATTAACCTTAACAAGACCAGAAGCGCTTGCATGGAATGTAATATTTACATGTGTTTTGCTATTTACATTTGTTCAAAGCAAAAAGAAAATATACTTCCCAGTGATTTATTTTATATGTTTTGCCTGCTTAAGTGTTGGCTTAACATTTTTCCGGTTGCATTACTTCGGGTTTGAATTTCCAAATACATACTATGCAAAAATTTCACCTGATAAAATATACAACATAGTTGAAGGTTTAAAGTATGCATTTAGTTTTCTTATAGGTTACCAACCCGTTATTAGTTTCTTTTTTGTATTGATGATGATCGTGCTTGTATATAGCTTATTAAAATTGAAGTTATTAAAAAAGAACAGCAACAAAATTTTACCTTCTTCATCAATTATTAAAAAATATTGCATCGTTTCACTTGTAATTTTATTTGGATTTGTTTTGCCTCTTACAACCGGCGGAGATCATTTTGGCGGATTTAGATTTTATCAAAGCCTGTTACCTCTTTTTGCGTTTGGAATTGTAATGATAGTTTGGTTGTTTAAAAATTATAAAACATATACATCAGGTATCAAAACCATTGCCTTTTCAACAATAATTTTATTTCTCTTTATTATAAGTTTGAATGATTTGATTGATCTGAAAAATCCCGTAAAAACACAATTGAATTTTGAATTTTTATTAGCGAGACAAGGTCGCGATATGGCCGAAGAATTAAATACAGCTTTTGCTGTAAATAAGCCTTCTGTTGGAATAATTGCAGCCGGAGGGTTTGGCTTCAAATACCAGGGAACTACGATTGATCTTATGGGCTTGAATAATATTTTAATGGGTCATAGTGCCGGCGATAGAAAAGGTATTAAAAATCATGCTGCATTTAATAAAGGTGTTTTTTATAAATTGTATGCTAATATATTACTGCCTTCAAACACAGCCAGTTTTAAAGAAGCAGGAATTAAATATTATAACTTGCTTGATGAAAACAATTTTGATAACCAGGCAATGAAAAATATTTTTAATGATGAAAGTTTTAAGAAAGTATATTCTCCTGTATATATTTTAGATAAAACAAACAACAGAGGCATTTTTATTTTTGCAGATATAAATTTTATTGAGCTTGAAAAAGACAACAAAAATATTTCAATGCAAAAAATACTTTAATCAAGTATTGGTACTTCTAATTCTACGGTAGAAGTTTGTTTTAAAATCTTCTTTTTATAAATTTCATTAAAGTTTTCTGACCATTTTTGCCAGGTTAAATAATTATCAAAACGCTTCCTGCTTGAGAAAATAAGTTCTTTATATTTCTCCTGATTTAAAAACAATTCAGCTATTAAAGCAGCATAAACATTACCATCTGCAGAGAATGGTAAACAATAACCATTCACGCCATCTTTTACAATTTCAGGTACGCCACCGGTTTCTGTTGTTATTGCAGGCATTCCATAAGCATTCGATTCGCTTCCTACAAGTAACGAGCAATCTGCCCTTGTTGGCACTAAAAGAAAATGAGAGGTTGACATAATATCTACGAACCTTTCATAATCTTCTTTTTTATTCTTATCAAGAAAAGGAATCACTTCCATATTTGGGTGCGCAATATGCGCCGGTGGCACACATCCACAAACAATAAGTTTTGCCTGGATGCCATGTGTATAATGTAAAAATTTTAAAGCATCAAAAGCTATGCTGCCGCCTTTTCTTTCCCAATCAACGGCTAAAAAAAGTAATGTAAGTTGTTTATTGTCTAACTTTTTATAGATGATATTTATATCAGGAGTTATATCAATGTTTGCGCCGAATGGTGCAATAAAAACTTTATCGTTTGGTATATGATAATCTTTTACAGCGGATTCTGCAGCCCACGTAGAAGAATACATAATTGCTGCACTTTTTTTCAATGCATGTTTTTCTAAAAGATTGCCTTCAATTTTTGAAAGCCATGACATCTTATCAAATTCATTATAATTATAATTACTAACTAATACAAATGTTGCATCTGAAATATAAATTACCGGCAAATTGGTTTTTAAAAAACCTAGTTCTGTAGAAGCTGCCGGCGCACAAATGCAATCGTATATATTGCTTTTTAATTTTTTATTAAATTTGGTTGAAGTATACCAGCTTAAAAGCAAGCTATACTTTGTGATGTATTCTTTCCCAAAAATTACACGGTTAAATTTAGCAATAGCACGTAATGTTTTATCGAGCCATTTAGGAGGTTTTAACGGACCGAAGAAATCTACATCATTTCCGCTTTTTTGTAATGCTTTTGCTATATAATATGTTGTTCCCGACCATGATCTTTTATCCAACGGATCGTTTAGTGCTAAGTATGCTATTTTCATTATGGTACTTAATTCAAAAAATTAATTGTTCGTCTTCTCACAAACAAAAAAGAATCCCCCGGTAAAATAATAAGGTAACCAGTCAGCCAGTTTGCAATCAACTTTTTGTAAAAATTTTATACGCTTCGAAAAAAATGAAAATGGAAAAACATCTTCAACAAAATTTGCTTTGCCGAAACGTATAATTTTTAAATTATGTTTTACAGACATTTGCTGGATATCTTTTTTAGAAAAAAACTGAACATGATCCAAATTGTCTGCGGCAGATTGTACAGTTGTTCCACTATAACCCAAACGCTTTTTTGTATTCACTATCAGTTTCCACATCCAGTTATTTTTTCTTCTCATTTTTAAAACCGGCCTTGTAACCAAACTTTCTCTTGGCCCTTTTCCGTTAGGTACTGTAATGATTAATTTTCCATTGCGTAAAAGACTTTTGTTTAAAACATCAAGTAACGCGTCAGGATTATCTAAATGTTCAAGCACTTCGCTACAAATAATCGCATCATATTTTGCGCCTTCCGCAATTAATTGTTCGGCGCTTTTCGTCATAAATTTTACATTGTTGTATTTGTTTAATGCCTGCGCTTTTTCAATTGCTTTTTCACTTACATCAATACCGGTTACATTAAAACCAAAGCGCCCAAGATGGCGGCTTATAACGCCGTTACCACAACCAACATCGAGTATTCTTGCGTTTGATGGCAACGAATGTTGCAGAAAATCAGCGATAAAATCTATGCGCTTTCTGTCTGCAATTCTATCAAATTCGTAATTAATAATTTGTTCCTGCATCTAATTTAGTTTTCTAATAAAATATTGGTATAAACATTTTCAATTTTCGTGGTCATTTTACAGACATCAAAATCTTTTATAATTGTGTTGCGCGCCTGTTTGCCTAACTGTATTCTCAGGTTTTTATTGCTGATTAAATTGTTCATTGTTTCAGCAAGCATTTCAATATTTTGAGCATCTATCAGCATTCCATTTTTATTGTGCTGAATTATTTCAATTGAACCATCAACCTTTGTTGCAATTACCGGTTTGCACATTGCCATTGCTTCTAGTAATCCAATTGGAAAGCCTTCCCACAAAGAAGGAAGACAATATATATCTGATGAAAACAAAATATCAGCTACATCTGTTCTGAAATTTTCAAAAATTATTTTATTTTCTATTGATA